>CBJNAR010000378.1:0-4821 GCA_966434075.1 uncultured bacterium | reverse complement strand
ACACACGAATAGAAGCAGTGTATAATAGGCTGTTCAGCTCTCGATCCTGCGCGTAAGTGCCGCCGCGCCCTGGCCGGCGGTAGCCGCCGCGCATTCCTGGGCATGGAGGATGGGGTGTCCACACCAGAGACGGCAACCAGCGACGAGGCAGGCGAAGCCGGCCCGGCGCCCGGCAGCGAGTTGGAGCAGGCCGCCGCGTGCGGGCGCCTGCTGGCAGCGCGGGGCCGGCACCTGGCCGTCGCCGAGTCCTGCACCGGCGGCTTGCTGGGCGACTGGCTAACCAATATCCCCGGCTCGTCGGCCTGGTTCCTGGGCGGCGTGATCGCCTACGACGACCAGGTGAAGATCGGGGTGCTGGGCGTGCCGGCGGAGATCATCCGCGAACACGGGGCGGTCAGCGCACCGTGCGCGGCGGCCATGGCGGCGGGGGCGCGGGCCTTGCTGAAGACCGACTTCGCCGTGGCGATCACCGGCATCGCCGGGCCGAGCGGCGGCACGCCCACCAAACCGGTCGGCACGACCTATATCGGCGTCGCTTCGGCGGCGGGCACGACCGTCGCCCACCACACGTGGTCGGGTAGCCGCCAGGCGAATAAGGTTGCATCAGCGCGGGCCGCCCTGGCCTTGCTGCGCGAGATTTTGCAGAGAGGATAGAGGCATTGTATCAGAAGACCACTCTAGACAACGGCTTGCGGGTCTTGACATCGGCGATGCCGCACACGCGGTCGGCGAGCATCCTGATTTTCTATAAGGTGGGCGCCCGCTACGAAGCCAAGGAGATCAGCGGGATCAGCCACTACATCGAGCACATGCTGTTTAAGGGCACCCAGAAGCGCCCCCAGGCGCAGGAGATCTCCGAGGCCATCGAGGGGCTGGGCGGCTCGCTCAACGCGGCCACCGGGCGCGAGTACACCTCGTACTCGGCTATCGTGCCCAGCCAGCATTTCGGCCTGGCCTTCGACGTGCTCACCGACATGCTGCAGCACTCGCGCTTCGACGAGGAGGAGGTCGAGCACGAGCGGGCCGTCATCACCGAGGAAATCAACGGCACGCTCGATTCGCCGCCCGATATTGTGAACCAGGTCCTCGACGAGATCATGTGGGGCGACCAGCCGATTGGCCGGCCCATCGCCGGGACGCGCGAGACGGTCGAGGCGATCACCCGCGGGCAGATGCTCGACTACATGGCCGGCCACTACCTGCCGGGTGCCAACCTGGTCAGCGTGGCCGGGAACATCGAGCACGACCAGGTGGTCGAGGCGGTGCGCGCCAGCCTGGGCGCGGCAGCCAGCGGCCCGGTGCCCACGTTTTCCCCCGCCGTCCGCGACCAGACCAGCCAGCGCCTGAGCATCTTCAACAAAGACACCGAGCAAGCGCAGATCTGCATCGGCATGCCCGCGCTGTCGTACACCGACCCGGACCGCTATGTCCAGCAGATGCTGGATGGCGTCCTGGGCACCGGCATGAGCAGCCGCCTGTTCGTCGAGATCCGCGAAAAGCGCGCCCTGGCCTACTCGGTCGCCTCTTATGTCGAGTCCTACAAGGATGCCGGCGCCTTTATCCTCTACGCCGCCGTGGACAATGAGCGGGTGGAAAGCTGCATCCAGGGCATGCTGCACGAACTGGACCGCATGCGCCAGACTCCCGTGCCGGTGGAAGAGCTGAACAAGGTGAAGGAGTACCACAAGGGCCACATGCTGCTGGCCCTGGAGAGCAGCCGCTCGGTGGCCGCCTGGGGCGGGCGCCAGGAACTGCTGCTCGACCGCATCTACAGCGTGGACGAGGTGATCGAGCGCATCGACGCCGTCACGCCCGAGGACGTGCAAAAGCTGGCCCAGCGGATCTTCCAGGAGGACTTGCTCAGCCTGAGCATGGTCGGCCCGTTTGAGGACGAAGAGCGGTTCCGCCCGCTGCTGAAGATGGCCTGAGAAGTGAAAGGCCCCTGCTTGGGGGAGCAGGGGCCTCGCACAGAAGGAGGAGTGCCTTTTCGAGCCGTCTTATTCTTGTCTGCCCCTAGTGTAGCACTCCGCGGCGATTCCAAGATCGCCCGTTGGCCCGGTTCCACGGCGGTACAAATGCCCCGCCCGCCCCTCGGCCCCGCGTCCCGCGCGCCCGCGCGTCCTCCATACACGCGAAAGACCCCTGCTCTGGGGGGAGCAGGGGCCTCGCACAGAAGGAGGAGTGCCTTTTCGAACCGTCTTATTCTTGTCTGCCCCTAGTGTACTACTAACCCGGCGCCGGGGGATGCTGCATCTGCCCAGTTTGCGGATGGTACAAATGTCCCCTCGCAGGGCACTCCTCCCGCGGTATTCGCCAGGGGCGGGCTGGTTTGAAACCGGCCCCTACAGCGCGATCCGGGCCGGATCTCCTGTCTGACGGGCCGGTTTGAAACCGGCCCCTACAGCGCAATCCGGGCACTCCATGGGGGCGGCGGGCCGTGTGCTATACTGGCGCCGATACACCGCCCACCACCGAGGAGGAAAGCTCATGGAGATCCGCGAACTCACCGAGTCCGATGTCGAAGCCTTCCAGGCCATCCGCCTGGAAGGGCTGCAATTGAATCCGGAAGCCTTCGGCTCGTCCTATGAGGAGCAGAAGGACCGCCCGCTCAGCAGCTATGCCCAGCGGTTGCGCGATTCCGCCGCCACCCCCGACGCCTTCACCCTGGGGGCGTTCGACGGCGGCCTCATAGGCACGGCGGGGTTCGTGCGCGACCAGGGCGCGAAGATGCGCCACAAGGGCATGATCTGGGGCGTCTACGTCACGCAGCCGGCGCGCGGCCGCGGCGTGGCCCGCGCACTGATGGAAGAGGCGATCCATAGGGCGCACGCAATGCCCGGCCTCGAACAGGTCTATCTCGCCGTCATGTCCACGAATGAACCGGCGCTAAGGGTCTACCGCGCGCTCGGCTTCGAGACCTATGGCCGGGAGCCGCACGCCTTGAAGATCGGCGAGACCTACTACGACGAGGACCTAATGGTGCTGCGGTTCGCCTGACCCCGCGCCGATGGTCACGTCGAACAGCGCGACTTCGGGCGGGCAGAGCACTCGCGCGCGGGGGATGCCCATACCCTCGAAGCCGGTGCCGCGGCTGGTGTGGATATAGCCGCCGTTGGGCAGCCGGTTGAGGCCCATGACGTAGCGTTTGCCGAAGCGCGAAGCGGTGCGCAGCGCGCCGATCAGCGGCAGCCGGATCTGGCCGCCGTGCGTGTGCCCGCACAGGTAGAGATCGACACCCGCGTTGGCGGCCTGCGGCGCCAGGTCGGGCATGTGGTACAGCAGGATACGCAGATCGGGCCGGCCCGCGGCATCGGCCTGCGCCACGGCGGCGCGGAAGCGGGGCAGGTCGGCCTGCCAATCGGCGTCCTCGTTGGTGCGCACGCCCACGATCTGCACCTGCCGCCCGTCGATCTCCAATGACACCGCCGTGTTGTCGAGCAGGCGCACGCCCGTCTCGTCGAGCGCCGCGCGGGTCTCGGCGGGCGGGTCGTTGTTGCCCAGCGTGCCGTAGACGCCGTAGCGCGGCCCCAGCGCCGCCAGCCCGGCCATCAGCGCGCGCAGCGTCGCATAGGACTCCTTGTCGTAGTAGTCGATGTTCAGATAGTCGCCGGTGAGTAGGATCAGGTCGGGGCGGGCCTGCCGCAACCGCGCCAGCATCGCCTCGTCGCGGCGGCTCAGGCGCTCGACATGGATGTCGGAGAGATGGGCCAGGCGGAAGCGCACCGTCGGCGCGCCCGGCGGGCGACCGGGGAAGGCCAGCGCGGTCCGCGTCACCTGCAACCGCTGGCCCTCAATATACGTCGCGTAGACGATCAGCGCGGTCACGGCGCCGTGGACCGCGCAGAGCGCCCGGCGGAACCCGCGCACCCCGGCGGGCGAGAGGTCGGACGCGACCAGGCGGCTCGCCAGCGCCAGGGCCGTGGCCGCGCCGGAGATCGTGGCGCGCCCGGCCAGCAAGTTGAGGAAGGCCGCCCGCACGGGGTCATAGGACAGACGCAGCAAGGGCAACCCGACCATCGCCGCCAGATCCACCCCACCCCAGCCCAGCGCCTGGAGCCCCGCGTCCTGCACCACCTTCGCGCGCCCCGGCGCCCCGCGCTGGCGCAGCAGTCGCGGCAGCAGGTAGACTAGCCCGCCCGCCAGCAGCAGCGGCAGCCCCAGCACGCCCCACCACTCGCGGCTGATCCGGCGCGTCAGCCGGAAGGTGCCGGTGACAGGCTGCTCAACTACCGCTTGCAGATCCACCGCATCGTCTTCCGCCATGTCCTTTCCTCCCACCAATGCCCGTTTGCGGCACAAAGAGGGGCGGAAAGCAAGATCGGCGCCCCGCGGGAGGCGGGCAGGCGAAGCGCGGTGAAGACCTACGAAGGTAGCAGAACGCCTGGCAACGCGCGTGCGGGTGTGGAGCCGCCGGCCGCGCGTTAGCGCGCGACCAGCGCGGGGGCGCCGGCGGCCAGGTAGCGGGCGCGGTAAGCCAGCGTGCCCAGTTGGGCCGGTACCACCACGGGCGGCGCGGCGTTCGCGGGGTGGGCTTCGAGGACGGCGCGCTCGAAGTACTGCACGCGATAGGGCCGGCCATCCAGGTCCGAGATCTCGGTGAACTCGTCCGAGATAGGGTCGCCCAGTGTGGCCGCGCCGTTATGGGCGTGCCAGTAAGCCAGGAACGCGCCCCCCACCCGCTTGCCCGTTTGCGCGAAGAGGACAGACCCGGCTTCCGTGTTGGGCACCGCATCCGGGACACCCGCGGGATACTTCTCCTGGAGGCGCGCGACGCCCAGGCGCCGGGGAACAACCGCCGCGCCCGCCGGGTTGTCGGGGTGG
>CBJNAR010000377.1:0-4822 GCA_966434075.1 uncultured bacterium | reverse complement strand
CCGGGAGCGGCGGCGCCGTCAGGGCCGTGCCGGCGACCGGGAGGTCACTCCCATTCAATGGTGGCGGGTGGCTTGCTGGTAATGTCATAGACGACGCGATTGACTCCCGGCACCTCGTTGACGATGCGGTTGCTGATGCGGCCCAGCACGTCGTAGGGGATGCGCGCCCAGTCCGCCGTCATGCCGTCCACGCTGGTCACGGCGCGGATCGCCACGGCGTTGGCATAGGTGCGGAAATCGCCCATCACGCCCACGCTCTGCACGTTGGTCAGCACGGCGAACGACTGCCAGATGGCGCGCTCCAGCCCGGCAGTGCGCAATTCCTCGCGCATAATGGCGTCGGCGCGGCGCAGCGTGACCAGCCGCTCCGCCGTCACCGGGCCGAGCACGCGCACCGCCAGCCCAGGGCCGGGGAACGGCTGGCGCCACACGATCTCGTCCGGCAGGCCCAGGGCCGATCCTACCGCCCGCGCCTCGTCCTTGAACAGGTAGCGCAGCGGCTCGATCAGCCGGAACTGCATGTCGGCGGGCAGGCCGCCGACGTTGTGGTGTGTCTTGATGCGCACCGCCGCTTTGCGCTCCGGCGTGGAACTCTCGATCACGTCCGGGTAGAGCGTGCCCTGGGCCAGGAAGGCCACCGGGCCGATGCCCCGCGCTGCTTCCTCGAACACGCGGATGAACTCCGCGCCGATGCGCTTGCGCTTCTCCTCGGGGTCGCTCACCCCGGCCAGCCGGTCCAGGAAGCGGCCCGCCGCCTCGACGATGCGCAGGTCCACCTGCATGTGGCGGCCAAAGGTCTCCATCACCTGGTCGGCCTCGCCCTCGCGCAGCAGGCCCGTGTCCACGAAGATGCAGGTAAGCTGGTCGCCGATGGCGCGGTGCAGCAGCGCGGCCACCACCGCGGAGTCGACCCCGCCGCTCAGCCCGCACAGCACGCGCTCCTGGCCCACCGTATCGCGGATGCCGGCCACGGCTTCCTCCACGAACGACGCGGGACTCCAGTCGCCGCGCAGCCCGGCCACGCGGAACAGGAAATTGGCGAGCAGGCGCGCCCCCTGCGGCGTGTGCACCACCTCCGGGTGGAACTGGATGCCGTAGATCGGCACGCCCGCACTCGCGTCGCGGCCCATGGCGGCAAAGGGCGCATTGGCGCTCGTGCCCAGCACCGCGAAGCCCGGCGGCGGCGCCTCAATGCGGTCGCCGTGGCTCATCCAGACCGGGAACGGATCGGGCAACTCGGCCAGCAGCGGCGACTCGCGCCCCACCGCCGTCTGGTCCACGGCGGCGGGTCCGTACTCGCGGTGCGTGGACGGCGCCACCTGGCCGCCCAGGTCGTGGGCCAGCAGTTGCATCCCGTAGCAGATGCCCAGCACCGGCACGCCCGCGTCGAGCACGTAGGGCGGCAGCGTGGGCGAGTCCGCCTCGTAAACGCTGGCCGGGCCGCCGGACAGGATGAAGGCGCGCGGGGCCAGCGCCGTCACCTGCGCAGCGGGCGCATCCCAGGGCAGCAGTTCGCAATAGACGCCCGCCTCGCGCACCCGGCGCACGATGAGCTGGCTGGTCTGCGATCCGAAATCGAGCACGACCACAGTCTCATGGCCGCTGGGGTGCGGGGCGGCGGGCGGGGCCTCCGGTGGCTGAGCCAAAGTAACAGGTCTCCTCTGCTGGCACGCTTGGTGCTCCGTATGCGCGGCGGGCGCAGTACGCGCCCGGCGCATTATACCACGGAGCCGCGCCCCCAGACCAGCACCGGGCTGCTCTGGACGCGATCCCGCCGGCTGTCGCCGCCGGCCCGGCGCACACTGTAGGGGCGGACCCACATGTCCGCCCTGGTCGGGTGCCGTAGGGGCGGACCGGCGTGTCCGCCCTGGCCGGGTGCTGGGATGCTTGACTTTGCAACCGCCCGCCGGGTCACTGTCGCCGGTTTGACAAACCCGCAACCGGGCCATACAATTAAAGTAGCCTCGTGCTGCCCCTGGCGACGCACGGCTCGTAGTTTGAAGGAGCGCAAACCATGCCCGAGAGTGACGCACATCGACTGCTGGACTTCATCGTCCATAACCGGCTCGCCACGCTCGAGGAAAAGCAAGCCGAATTCACCGCCCGCGCCATCGACGACGACAATCAGGTCCAGGTGCAGACGGCGCACGAGGTGCAAACCGAAGCCGAAGCGGCCAGCCGCCTGTTCCCAGCCTTTGTCGCCGGACTGCGCTACGCGGCGGGCCAGCGCGGGTCGAAACAGGCCCTCGTCTTCGACGACGCCGACCCGCAGCAAAACGCCATGGCCGACGCCCTGATCCGCTTCCTGGTCAAGTCGCACCTGGCGACGGTCGAGACCGAGGACCTGGGCGAGAGTCACTACCGCTACCATCTCACCGTCGATTGGCCCGGCCTGGAGCGCATCGCCACGCTGGCCCATGTCGATCTCAACGCCGCGTTAGCGGACTGAGGCAACACACGATCTATGCCCGAACCCGCCGGTCCGCCCAACGCCCCCGCTTCGTCCTCCTCCCCATCCCAGGACGGCGGCGCGGGGCGGTTGGGCGGCGCGCCGGGCGCGCCGCTGCCCCCGCTGGAAGCGGCGTTGCACTACGAGTTCCAGCAGCCCGATCTCCTGCGCGCGGCGCTGGTCCACCGCTCGTATCTGCACGACGTGCCCGAAGGGGCCGCCGAGTCGAACGAGCGGTTGGAGTTTCTGGGCGATGCGGTGCTGGGCTTCGTGGTGGCCCGGCGGCTCTATCTGCGCCATCCCGATAAGCCGGAAGGCCAGCTCACCAACATGCGCGGCGCCCTGGTGCGGCTGAGCCGGCTCAGCGCCTGGGGTGCGGAGTTGGACCTGGGCCGCTATCTGTACCTGAGCAAGGGCGAGGAGGCCCAGGGCGGGCGCGAGCGGCCCACCATCATCGGGCGGGCCATGGAGGCGCTGCTCGGCGCGCTCTACCTGGACGGCGGCCTCGACGCCGTGGAAACGGTGCTCGGCCACTTCCTCGACGAGACCACCGAGAGCGAGGTGGCCGCGGTGCTCACCGCCGACTACAAAAGCCAGTTGCAGCGCGCCGTGCAGGCGCGCTCCAAAAGCGCCCCGCAGTATCGCCTGGTCGATACCAGCGGCCCCGACCACGCCCTCGAATTCACCGTCGAGGTCTGGGCCGAGGATCGCCTGCTGGGGCGGGGCGTTGGCCGCAGCAAACAACAGGCTGAACAGGCCGCCGCCCAGGCGGGCCTGCTGGCCCTCGAAGACACCCCCGACGGCGCGCCGGATGACACCGGGCCGCCGGACGATCCCCCGGAGACAGTGTAAACCGCATGTGTGATACGCACGAAGAACTGGTTATCTTTACCGGCAATGCCAACCCGGCGCTGGCCCGCGCCGCGGCGGCCTACCTCGGCACCCCGCTGGGTGCCGCCGAGGTCTTTTCCTTCAGCAACGAGAATATCTTCGTCAAGCTCAACGAGAGCGTGCGCTCCAATGACGTGTTCATCATCCAGCCGACGTGCCACCCGGTCAACCGGTCGATCATGGAGTTGTTGATCATGATCGACGCCGTCAAGCGCGCGTCGGCGGCGCGGATCACGGCGGTCCTGCCCTACTATGCCTACGGTCGCACCGACAAGAAGGACCAGCCGCGGGTGCCGATTACCGCGCGCCTCATCGCCGACATGCTGACCGTGGCCGGTGCCCAGCGGGTCATCACCGTCGATCTGCACGCGGGCCAGATCCAGGGCTTCTTCAACATCCCGGTGGACGAGCTCACCGCCGTCTATTTGCTGGCACGCTACTTCCGCGAAAAGCGCCTGTCCAACCCCGTCGTCGTCTCCACCGACATCGGCAACGCCAAGCGGGCGCGCAACTTCGCCGAGCTGCTCGGCTCTCCGCTGGCGATCGTCGAGAAGCGGCGCGTGGGCAACGCCGACCGCGCCGAGGTCCTGAACCTGATCGGCCACGTGCAAGGCCACCAGGCCGTGCTGGTGGACGACGAGGTGGATACGGGCGGCTCGATCACCCTGGCCGCCAACACCTGCCTCGCCTACGGCGCCACCGATGTCTACGCCTGCTGCGTCCACCCGGTGCTCAGCGGCCCCGCCGTCGAGCGCCTGGCGAATAGCCCCATCCACGAACTGGTTTGCACCGACACCATCCCCATCCCGCCGGAGAAGATGATCGACAAGTTCAAGGTGCTGAGCGTGGCCTCGCTGATCGGCGAAGCGATCCAGCGCGTCCACACGGGCGGCTCGGTCGGCATGATGTTCGAGAACGAGCGCCAGGCCCTGCAAGCCGAGCGCGCCGCCCACGCCGAGACCTAACTCTCAGCGCCATTCCGTTGTAGCCGCGCGATTTATCGCGCCGTACTCGTAGGTCGTCAGCGCGCCCCGCCCCTGGCCGGCCCCGGCGCGCCCCTCGCAGGAGCAGATGACCATGCCGCCCATCGATCCGCCACCCGCTCCGCCCGGCGCGAATAGCCGCCGCACATCCGCGCGCCGTGCCCTGCCGCCGACATCCGAGGAACGCCAGATCATGGTGGGATGCATCGTCCTGACCATAGGCTCCATGCTCGTCTTGATCTTGGCAACTTTAGCCTTCAAATCGACTGTAAATATCTATCTGGTGGGCGGCGGGGCCGTTCTTGCCTGGCTGGTGCTGGCCTTCGTTCTCAACCGGTATGCGCCAGCGCCAAAGCGAGTCGGCGTAAGACGAATCGCGGATGAGGGGACCGGCTGGGCAATTTGGCAGACTGTCTCTATTGCCATGAACCTCATAATCCTCTGGCACACATTTGACGAGGCGCAGCGCCACTCCTGGGATAATTTGCTAAGTCTATTA
>CBJNAR010000376.1:0-4836 GCA_966434075.1 uncultured bacterium | reverse complement strand
CCGGGCGCCGCGATCCGGCCGGTGGTCACCGGGTGGGCGCCGGCCGGTTGGCCCGCCAGGGCGCCGGTGACGGCAAAGAGCGCGACCAGGGTGAGGGCGAGCCCGCCCCCGAGTAGAAGTCGCCGCATACAGTACTCCTCTTCTCCTGACTATCGTAGCGAATGATCAGGTGTACACTCCGCGCGAGCCGCGGCTGGGCCGTCCATCGCCTCCTTTCCGCCGGATCTCGCTCGCGCCGTGCGCGATTGTGCCTCTAGCAAGGTTCGTTCCCCCAACCTGGACGAGTGGTCAGTGGGCAGTGGTCAGTGGTCAGTGGTCAGTGGTCAGGGGTCAGGGGGCAGTGGGCAGTGGGCAGTGGGCAGTGATTAGCCGTGTGCGACGCACCGCTGCGCGAACAGCCGTCAGCGGTCAGCGGTCAGGAGACGGGCGGGCTCCGGCGGGGCGCCCGGCCCGTCAACGGGCGGGCTACGTCAACCAAGGCCGCCTGCGCGGCCTCTCGCCTTATAGCCCAGCCCGCGCAGGCGGGCTTCGTAATGCTAGCCCGCCCATTCATGGGCCGGGCGGCGCTGACCACTGCCCACTGACCACTGATCACTGACCACTGACTACTCGCCTCGCAGCACTCGCCGGATCGTGCTCCCGTCGGTGAAGCCGAGCGGCAGCAACGCGCCGAGCGTGAACACGAGCAGGTTCTCCCAAAAGGCGAAGCGGGCCAGGGCGTGGCGCCGGTGCGCCGTGGGCGGGGTGGCGCGCCAGAGCAGGCCCAGGGCCACCGTCAGCGCCGCGCTCGCCAGCGGGCCGCCCAGCGCGCGCCGCAGATGCACCCGCGCCGGCAGCGCCGGCTCGTCCGCCGGGTAGACCGACGCGCTCAGCACCGTCCAGAAGCGCACCCCCACCATCGGGTAGCCGGTGCGCCGCGCCGCCAGCGCGTGGCCGCCCTGGTGCCAGCACTCCAACGCCCAGTGCACCGCGCTGGTCACCAGGCCCACGCGCAGGGCCCGGCCCCACGGCACGCCCATGGCCCGCACGCCCGCCGCCAGCGCCGCCCACAGCAAGGGCGCCCCCACCACCGCCGACGGCGCCGCGCTCACCCGGAACCCGCCGAGCCGCGCCAGGGGAACCTCGCTCCGCATACCCGCCCTCCCGCGTCACTAAGATTGCATCGCCGCCCCCCATCCTACACGCCGCGGGCGCGCTGTCAAGGGGGTCCGCGCCCGGATTCACCGCGCAGGAACAGAGGCAACGAAGGGTGGTACGGATGGGCACCGCGAAAACGCGAAGAACGCGCAGGATTCCAGGGATTGGACAGCGGGAGAACGCACGTCCTCCCCCGCTGCAAACCCCAAAAACCCTGCGCGTTCTGCGTGCCTGCGCGGTGCAATGGCGGAACCGCGGGCTATTCGGCCACGACCACGTAGTCGGTGTAAGTGCCCGGATCGCCTAAGCCCGACGCCATGCCCAGGAATCGCACGGCGAGGCTGCGCAGCGGCTCCGGTAAGCCGCTCAGCTGCTCCTCCGGTGGCACATCGGCCACCGGGTACGCCTGATCGCGGGCCTCCACGCTCTCGTACTCCGTGAGCAGGGCGTACTGCCCGGCCCGTGCCCCGCGATCCCCTTTTAGCAGCATTGCCTTGCCGGACTCGGTCTGCAAGAGGACCGCGCCCTCGCCGGCCGCAAACTGCTCCAGGTCGGCCCCGCTCACGCCGGGCTTCAACTCCAGGGGGTGGATACTGTACACTTTCGCCATGGGGGTGCCTCCTTCGCTAGACCCGCGAACAACTGCCGGTAGTGGCCGCGCCCAGAAAGGCAAGTGGGGAAAGTCGGGGGGGCGAGGGTGCCTCAGGTCAATTATACATCGGCTGTCAAGGGGGCGCGGGTCCACCGCGATTTGTCGTGGGGCGGCCAGAGGCCGGGGGTCAGGCCGGCATCCCGGTGCGGGACTAACCTGACCCCCGGCTGGGGTATACCCCACCCCGCCGCGGGGAGGGGAGTTCGCTTGCACACTCGGCGTCCGGCGCCCCCCTTCCCGCCGCGGGAAGGGGGGTTGGGGGTCAGGTGGCGTGCCCTACGGCGTGAACTTGCTGACGCGCGTCGACCAGTTGCCGAGCGCGCCGCGGGCGCCGGGTCCAAAACTGGCGCCGCCGCATGTCCCTAGCAGGTTGTCGCCGGAGCCGCCCACGAAGAACGGGCCGCCCCAGGCCGCGTAGTCGCAGGTCTGGGCGATGTACTCGCTGGCGACCCAGACCGCGTTGCCGTCGACCGCCGCCGCGCCGTAGTCGCCCCAGCGCGTGCGCGGCGGGTTGCCCACCTGCGCCTTGTAGCCGGTGAAGCCGTCGTGCGGGGCCGCGCCCTCGCCACCGGGGACGATGTTCCAGGCGCCCACGCCGGCGACCGCGTCGATACCCGCGTAGGCCGCGCTCGGGTAGTGGGCGTCGCCGGTGGCCGTGAACGCCATCACGCCGCGGCCGCTCGGCGTGACGCCGATGGCCGGGTAGGTGAAGTCATAGCCCGCGGCCCCCAGATAGCCTTGCCGGGCCACACTGCCCGCATTCGGGTTGACGATGAACCAGGCGATGCCGGCCCGCTGCGCGGTCCCACCGGGGTTGAGCGCCGTGTCGAGGGCGCCCCACAGCTTACCGTTGGCGTACATCACCTGCTGCATACGTGTGTCGTTCGAGTCGGGCCGCGAGACGACTTCGTTGTGTGCCGGTCCCGGCGGGTTAAACAACAGCCGCCAGCAGCCGGTCCCGGCGATGGTCGGGGTCGTGGTGTCGTTGATGCAGTGGCCCTGCGGCGCGTTCGTCCCCGGCGCCGAGCCGTTGCCGGGCTGCTTCTGCCGCGGCGGAATCGCGTACGTATTTACGCCCAGCACCCGGTTACTCAGCGCGAGCGCCGGCGACACCGTGTTCAGCGACGAGGTGTTCGCCAGGGTCCACACCACCAGTTGGTTGGACACATAGTTGCCGCCAAAGCCGGCCACCGGGTGGGTCGCCTCGTCGGCGGCGTTCGAGCTCATGAAGTACTCGGTGCCGCCGTTGGCGCTATTGAACTGGGTGCCCGGCGACTGGGCCGGCCAGACGGTGAAACCCGGCTGGGTCGAACCGGCGTCGCTCGGCGCGTTCACCATGCCCGACGTGTCCATATGGACCATGGTCACATGGGCCGCCCCGGCGGCGAGCTGCGCCTTGGAGAAGGCGTAGATCTGCGCGCCCGCGAAGCCGTTGGCCGTCCACGGGTACGCGTTCGTGGTGATGTAGAAGCCGTTGGCGTCCGCGCCGATGTGCGGATAGTCGCCCAGGTACGGGCCGGGGTTCACGCCGCCGGTATTCGTGCCGTCGTTGGTGACATCGGTCTTGTAGATGTTCCAGGCCCCGGTCGGGTCCGCCGTCTGGCTAACCGCGAGGTCGAGGTGGTTTACATGAGTAAAGGCGCCGGTCGTCGGCACAACTTCCAGCGTAAGCACCACCACGAAGAAGCGCTGCGTAGCCGCGTCGTACAGGCACGTGGGGTCGGTGAGTTCGGGACCGCGGATGCCCGTGCTGCGGTTGATCGCCGGTGCGTAGCCGTAGAACGAGTTCAGGTCCACCGCGTGGTTCACATTGCGCGGATGCCCCGACACAATGTTGGTGGCCGTGTTGTCCGGCAGCACCGACTGGCCGGCGGCATTGAAGATGTTGAGCACGTCGTTCACAGCTTCGAGTTCATAGCCGCCCCCTACGCATAGCGCCTGGTCCGGCGGCTCGATCGAGAACTGGTTGCCGCTGCGGGCGTAGCGCTGCTGGTAGAAGTTCAGCCCCTCGAAGCCGCTGTTGAACGTCGGGTTCGACTTGGCCTTCGTGCCGCTGGTCGTCGAGGCGCCGTGGCCGGTGCCGTGCGAGAGGCTGCGGTCGATGATGTTGCCGCTGTATGCGTCCGGCCCTTCGTCGCCGTCGGCTTCGCCGACGAACTCGGCCTGGGTTACGTCGCCCTCGCCCGACGGCGGGGCCTCGCCCGTCTGTGGCGTGCCGGTGCCGCTGATGGGAATCTGCGTGGCCGCGCCACCACTCTGCAACGGTGCCGCGTGGACCGATACCGTAGCCAGTGCGCTCAGCACCAGCATGACTGCGAGTAAGCCTCGGACGACTTGGTGCGATTTCATGCGCTCTCTCTCCTGATGTCTGCGATAACGCCCGGCCCAGATAGACAGACCGGGAGTGGTCAACGCGCCCCCACTGTGCATGCCGCATCCCGACGACGGCGGCGGGAACCAGCCTCCTTTCCACGGGGAATGGGACAGCGGGCGCCGCAACGCGCCCCTGAGTATCAGGCGTGTGGTGATGGTGGGATCGCGGGGCGGCGAGTCGTGGCCCCGGTAGGACGAACTGCTGCGCCGGTCCCCGTTGGTGCGGGGAACATCCGTGGCCGCGAACGGCGCAGGGGTTTTGCTGGAGCGGCCCCGCCGCTCGTCAAATAGTATGTAGCGCGAATTGGGCACCGGCCCACCTGCAGCCGGCAAACAGAGGATATACAGCCCTATCTTAGCATTGATCCAGGGGAAAGTCAAGTATGAATCATTTTTTGGGGAACAAAGCACGAATAATTCCAGAACATTTCATCATCTATAACCCTACGTTACAGCATATGGCAGCGTACTCGGTCGGGACAAGCGAGCGGGGCCGGGGGCGTGCCGGGCGGGCGAGCCCCCATGCTCCCCGCCTCGCCGCGGGCCGGCGGAGAGGTTGGTCCCACCGCCCGGTTTGGCAGGGTTTGGCCTCGAAAATGGATATATATAGTAGGGGGTATTTTTTTGCCCACTTCCACGCACGCATTTCACCGCGAAGACGCGAAGGACGCGAA
>CBJNAR010000375.1:0-4848 GCA_966434075.1 uncultured bacterium | reverse complement strand
GAGGGGAGCGCCGCAGCCGGCGCAGGTGGCGACGGTGGGCGGGGCGGCGGCGGGGATGGGTTCGCCCAGTTCCTCGTGCAAGAGGTCGTCGAAGGGGGCGGGCAGGCCGTGGCAGGCCCAGGTGCGCCGCGAGCGGTCGAGGGCCAGGCGGCCCTCCAGCGTGCCGGCGAGCGTGAGGATCAGCGCGCGCGCCGTGGCGTGCGTGTCCAATGTGTGCCGCATATGCTCCCAGGCGCCCCGCGGATCACGACCGCGCAGCCACCCGGCGAGGGAATCGGTCCCCCCTGCTCGCGTGTTCATCGTCGCACCCCCATCCCGGCTGTTACCTCCATTATAGCGCATTCCGCGGTTGCGCGATACACCCCGAACCGCGCCCCCGCGCTACCCGATTTTGTGGTATCATCAGTGCCATACCGCGGCGCATGGGGGCGACCGGGCGCGGCGGGATGGTGGAATCCTGGGGGACCAGGGCGCGCGACGCGGTCCAGGCGCGGGACCGGGGAGGAGACGCATCATGGTGCAATGGCAGTCCGGCTTACGCTTAGTCCTCGTAATGTTGTTCGGCGTGATCAGCGCCGCGCCGGTGGGCGCGAGCAGCACGCCGCCGCCCTACCAGACGGCCACCACGCAGTGGCAGGCCGCCCAGGGCAACTTTGCCGGGTGGACGCTCAGCGGCGTGGCCCTGAGCGGCGGCGCGCTCGTCTACAACGCCGCGACGGCCCAGGCGGGCACCGATCCCTACCCACCCGGCGGCTATAACGGCGGCAACTTCTACAACGGCGGCAGCTTCAAGGTGGGCGAGGCCACCGGCCCCGTGACCCTCACCGACTTCGGCTTCAGCCAGGCTATCGCCTCGTGGAACGCCGTCACCCCGGCCGGCACCTGGATCGAGACGCAGTTGCGCGTGCGCGTCGGCGCGCGCTGGACCAAGTGGTACAACATGGGCATCTGGGCCGCCGATACCGGCACCGTGCAACGCCACTCGGTCAACGGGCAGGGCGACGCCGACGGCACCGTGGCGACCGATACGCTCATCCTGAGCAGCGCGAACAAGAAAGCGCCGGTCATCGGCAACGGCTATCAACTCAAGTTCCGCCTCTTCAGCGCCGGTAGCGGGGTGCCCAGCGTGCACAACGGCGCCGTCACCGTCTCGACCAAGCCCGCCGCGCCGGCCAGCCTGGTGCCCGGCAACCCGGCGCTGTGGAATACGCTGCTGAACCTGCCGCAGTGCTCGCAGATGGTCTACCCCGACGGCGGCACGGTCTGGTGCAGCCCCACCTCGACCTCAATGGTGCTGGGCTACTGGGACAACGATACCGGCCCCTGTGAGCCGCGCGTGCGCGCCGCCGTGGCCGGGGTGTACGACTGGATCTACGACGGCCACGGCAACTGGCCGTTCAACACGGCCTACGCCGCCACCCATAACCTGAACGCCGTGGTGGCCCGCTTCACCAGCTTCGCCCAGGCCGAGCCGTGGGTCGCCGCCGGGGTGCCGGTGGTGATCAGCTATGCCTGGGGCAAGAAGGAACTGACCGGCGCGCCCATCCCCACCAGCAGCGGGCACCTGGCCGTGCTGGTCGGCTTCGACGGCGCGGGCAACCCCATCCTCAACGACCCGGCGGCGCCCAGCAACGACACCGTCCGCCGCACGTATCTGCGCAGCGAACTCGAACCGCTCTGGCTGAAGAACTCCGGCGGCACGGTCTACCTGATCTACCCGCCGGGCCACCCGGTGCCCGCGCTCCACTAGCGGCCCGCGCCCGGCCCCTACAACGCATAGCCAGGGGCGGATGCGCGGCCCGCCCCACAGGCGACGGACCTGCATCCGCCCATAAACCAACCCGGCGCGCAGAGCTAAACTCTGCGCGCCGGGCTGTCTACACTGGACCGCGGGGCGGGTCAGCCCACGGCGACACTGCCCAGCGCCTTGTCGATGCGCTGGCGGATGCGGGCGGCGGTGCTGAAGCCGAGCTGCCGCGCGATTTCGCGCCCGCCGTGGAACAGCAGCAGCGTCGGGTAGCCCTGCACGCCCAACTCCGCGGCCCAGGCCGGGTTGTCGTCGGCGTTGATGTTCACGAACTGCACCCGCCCGGCGAACTCGCGGCTGAGTTCGATCAGCACCGGCTCCAGGGCGTGGCACGGCTTGCACCAGGGCGCCGTAAAATTGACCAGCACCGGCCCCGTGCTTTCCAGGACCGTCTGCTGAAACGTCGCGTCGTCGATCTCGATAGGCTCAGCCATTACTTGCCTACTCCTTTGCTCTGCATGATCAGGTCGGATCCGGCTGCGCATGGACCCTGCCGGACTCCCCTCCAGTGTAGCACGCCCCGCCGCGCGGCGCGGTAAGCAGCGCCACAATCGCCCGCCCGGAGGCTCAAGCCTCCGGCTAGCTTTGCGAAGGCCGCCTGCGCGGCCTGTCCTCCCATGGGCCTAGCCCGCGAAGGCGGGCTTCGTAAACGTAGCCCGCCCGTTGACGGGCCGGGCGATCTCGCTACCGCGCCCCTCGCCCCCGGCTGCACCGCCGATCCCCCTCCCGCACGTTCACGCCGGGCGCGACCACGCTGCATGACCAGGGGAAGGCGGGTAGTGGCATTGTATTTGCAACAAATATTGGCGCGGGGCTGCGGCCCGTACCCCGGCGACAAGATCGCCCCAGTTAGGACCAGCGGTAGACGCACCGCCGCAGCGCTACTCGTCCCGGCGCGCGGCGGCACAAACGTGGTGGAATCAGGCGAGGTGGCCGCCCCGGCCTGGTAGGAATATGGAGGCACAGTCATGGTATCAACCCTGGCGCGCTACTGGTGGCTGCTGGCCCTGCGCGGGGTGCTGGCGATTATTTTCGGCGTCCTGGCCCTCATCTGGCCGGCCCTGACGCTGTTCGTCCTGGTCCTGATGTTCGGCGCCTATGCCTTTGTGGACGGCATCTTCGCCGTGATCGCGGGCATCTCGTCGCGCGAGCACGACCAGCGCTGGTGGGCGGCGGTGCTCGAAGGCATCGCGGGCATCATCTTCGGCGTGCTCACCTTCTTCTGGCCGGGCATGACGGCGCTCGTCTTGCTCTATTTCATCGCCGCCTGGGCGCTCGTCACCGGCGTCCTGGAGATCTGGTCCGCCGTCCGCTTGCGCGAGGTCATCGACAATGAATGGGCGATGATCATCGGCGGTATCCTCTCGATCATCTTCGGCGTGGTGCTGTTCCTCTTCCCCGGCGCGGGCGCGCTGGGCCTGACCTGGATGATCGGCATCTATGCCATTCTCTTCGGCATCCTGTTCCTCATCCTGGCCTTCCGCCTGCGGGGCCAGGTCGGCAACACCGGCGCCACCCCGGCTTCGGGCGCGGCGCAGGTGTAGGCAGCCCGGTCTGTAACCGGCACGAAAGTTTCACCGCGAAGACGCGAAGGACGCGAAGACGATTGAAATCAGGTTTCGTCTTCGCGCTCACCGCGTTTTCGCCGTGATGCATGCATAACCGAATATGCTGCCCCACGATGGCGCGAGAGGCAAAAAGAACCACACGCACACCAATAATCTTCGCGTCCTTCGCGCCTTCGCGGTGAATTTTTGGACCACCCCTGGGCAGGCGTAGCCCGTTGACGGGCGGCGGGCGGCGCGCTATAATGGCGATAAGCGCGACCCCGGTGCCTGCCCGCCCCGGCCCCCAGCGACCCACTGCCCCCTCCCAGGCCGCGCCCGCCGCCGTTGCGCGGTTGTGGCCCGCCCCTGGCCCGGTCGGGCGCCTCCCCACCCCACGTAAGGAGCTTGCCCTCATGGCTACCATCGGTCGCACGCTCGGCAAGGTCTCGGAATTCACCCTCTTCGACAAGGTCCGCGCCGGCCAGGTCCTGGCCCTGCGCAACCTGTTGCACGACCTCGACCAGGGCAACATCTTCGGCGTCGTGGCGACGGTCCATTTCGCCCGCTTCGTCGTCCTGGCCCCCGAGGGGGACGACGCCGGGGCCTACCTGCTGTTCACCGGCAACTACGACGGCAGCCTGGAGCATTTCCTGGCCACCCTCTACGGTTACGCCCCGCTCGCCGCGCAACTCAACACCGTCTGGTCGTTCTGCGAACGCTGGACGGGCGACGGCTCGCTGGCCGGCTTCATGGAGTTTGTCCAGCGTTGCGGCGTCACCGCCGATCTGTTCTACGCCGCCTATCCCGACCTGACGGTGGCCGACGTGCTGCACGGCGTGCGCGTGCACAGCGCCGTGCAGGATCTCCTCGACGCCGTCCAGTCCTGACCCTGGCCGGCACCCCCGGCGCGCGCAAGGAGCAAGCCCATGTCTGGAGCACCCAAGACCATTGGCCGGGTCAACGAGGCCACCACGGTCAGCAAAATCAAGCCCGGCCACGTCGAACTCTTGCGGCTGGCGCTGAACAACAGCACCGAGATCGCCCACGCCGCCCTCGCCAACGTCGAATCGATCCACTACATCAGTTGGATGATCCTGCCGATGAACGGCGCGCACTACCTGATCTTCGTGACCAACTACACCGGCACCTTCGACAAGTACATCGACGATTTCGCCTCGGTGTTCCAGTTGCACCTGGGCCTGGACGCCATCTGGTCGAACTGCGAGGGCTGGACCGGGACCGAGGATGTGCAGGCGCTGAAGGACCTCATCCTGCGCACGGCCACCGGCGCCGACCTCTACTACGCCGCCTACCCCGACGTGACGGTGCGCGACGTGCGCCGCACCCAGCGCGCCGCCCAGGTGGTCGAAGAGTTCCTCGAACTCTCGTAGGCGCCAAGCGGCACGGGCCGGTTTGAAACCGGCCCCTACACCGACCAGTTGCCTGTAGGAGCCGGTTTCAAACCGGCCCGCGTCTCATTCGCGTTGTAGGAGG
>CBJNAR010000374.1:0-4849 GCA_966434075.1 uncultured bacterium | reverse complement strand
CACCTCGCCCTCACTCCTTGCACAGCCACTCCTCCCTTCGCGCCATTATAGTTGGCCCCTCCCTTCGGGTCAACCGGGACGAGTGGTCAGTGGTCAGTTAATTTGTGTTATCAGGGCAGGACGCCGGATATCTCCGGGCACTCCGTGGTATTTAAAATCGGTGCTGGGTTCTGAAGGATCCTGTCCGCTTACTGACCACTGACCACTGACCACCGACCACTCGCCCGGTTGCGGGGCCGGAGGTCTTGGGGTATAATGTAGTGTGCGCTATTACCGGCAAGGATCGCGGGCGGTGGCGCCGCTGAGGAGGATCGACACACACGGCATGGCCGAATATTTGACAACCATTGGCCTCGAAGTGCATGCGCAACTGCTGACGGCCAGTAAAATGTACTGCGGCTGCCCCGCGGAAACGCACGGCGCCGCCGCTGCACCCCCGAACACGCTCACCTGCCCCATCTGTCAGGGCCAACCCGGCACTCTCCCCGTCGTCAACGCCCGCGCCATCGAGTTAGGCATGCGCACGGGGCTGGCGCTCCATTGCAGTATCGCCCCCTTCAGCAAGTTCGACCGCAAGAACTACCACTACCCCGACCTGATGAAGGGCTACCAGATCTCGCAGTACGACCTGCCGCTGGCGAGCGACGGCTGGCTGGAGATCGAAACGCCTGCCGGGCCGAAGCGCATCGGCATCATCCGCGTCCACCTCGAAGAGGATACCGCGCGCCTGCTGCACCGCCGCGAGAACGGCAACGCCTACTCGCTGATCGACGTGAACCGCGCCGGGGTGCCGCTGATGGAGATCGTCGGCGCGCCCGACATCACCACGCCCGAAGAAGCCGTGCTCTACCTGGTCAAACTGCGCCAGATCTTGCAGTATATCGAGGCGTCGAGCGGCAACATGGAAGAAGGCTCGTTCCGCTGCGACGCCAACATCTCGGTGCGGCCCGCCGGGCAGGCCGAATACGGCACCAAGGTCGAGATCAAGAACATGAACTCGTTCAAGGCGGTGCGCCGGGCCCTCGAATATGAGGTGCGCCGCCAGACCGAGATCCTCGGAGCCGGCGGCAAGATCGCGCAGGAGACGCGCGGCTGGTCCGACGAGCAGGGCGTGACGGTGAGCCAGCGCAGCAAGGAATATGCGCACGACTACCGCTATTTCCCCGAGCCGGATATGCCCCCGCTGACCTTCACGCCCGAGCAGGTGGCCGCGGTCCTGGCCCAGTTGCCGGAACTGCCCGCCGCCCGCCGCGACCGGCTCATGGCGACCTATGGCCTTTCGCGCGACGACGCCGAACTGCTGGTGCAGACGCGCCCCGTTGCGGACTACTTCGAGTCGGCGGTGGCCGCCGCCGGGGCCGGCACGGCCAAGCCGCTGGCGAACCTGCTCATCAACGACGTGCTCAAAGAGGTGCCGGAAGACACGTCGATTGCCGACCTGCCGCTCACGCCCGCCCACCTGGTCGCCCTGCTGGCGCTGGTGGACGAGAAAGTGATCGGCATCAGCCAGGCGCGCGCCCTGGTGCCCGACATCGTGCGCACGGGGCAAGACCCCCGGCAACTGGTCGCCGAGCGCGACCTGGGGCAAATCAGCGACGCGAACGCCCTGGAGCAGGTGGTAGCCGAGGTGATCGCCGGCAACCCGAAGATCGTCGCCGACTACCGCGGCGGCAAAGCGGCGGCGCTGAAAGGCTTGATCGGCCCGGTCATGCGGGCCACGCGCGGCAAAGCCAACGCGCAAATCGTGGAAGAACTGCTGCATAAGCAGCTCGATCACTAGCCTCCGATGGGGGAGCCTAGTGGTAATATGCACCGGCGTACACCGGCGCCGGTGTATTCGTTTAATACTTGAGAACCTGAACGACAGGTTTATGCCATACTCAATGACGAGGAGGATCACAGGCCGTGACGCAAACAATGCGGGTCAAAGCTGACCATATTTCCCCTAATGGCGCCAAGCCGAATCCGTTCCTGGTGGCCCAGGAGCAGATTCGCATCGCCGCCCGGCAAATGAAACTCGATCCGGGCATGGAGGCGATTCTACTCGATCCCGAGCGCGAACTGCATGTCCATTTCCCGATCCGCATGGACGACGGCAGCATTCGCATGTTCGACGGGTTCCGCGTGCAGCACAACACCGCCCGCGGCCCCGCCAAGGGCGGCATCCGCTTCCACCAGGATGTCAACATCGACGAAGTGAAGGCCCTGTCCACCTGGATGACCTGGAAATGCTCGGTCGTCGATGTGCCCTACGGCGGCGGCAAGGGCGGCGTGGTGGTCGATCCCACCAAGTTGTCGGTGGGCGAGTTGGAGCGGCTGAGCCGGCGGTTCATAACCGAGATCCAGGGGATCATCGGGCCGGAGCGCGACATCCCAGCGCCGGACGTGAACACCAACAGCCAGATCATGGCCTGGATGATGGACCAGTACAGCCGCAACCGCGGCTACCCCGTGCCCGGCATGATCACCGGCAAACCCCTCGCCCTCGGCGGCTCGCTGGGCCGCACCGATGCCACCGGCGTCGGCGTGATGATGGCGACCCGCCAGGCCATGCAAAAGCTGAACATGCCCGCCGAGGGCACCCGCGTCGTGGTGCAGGGCTTCGGCAATGTCGGCTCGGTCTCCGCCCGCGCGATGCACGAGCTCGGCACCACCATCGTCGCCGTGAGCGACGTGTTCGGCGGCATCTATAATCCCAAGGGCCTCGACATCCCGGCCCTGCTCGCCCATATGCGCCGGACCGGCACGGTCAAAGGCTTCGCGGGTGCCGATGCCATCACCAACGAGGAACTCTTCGGCATCGATTGCGACATCCTGATCCCGGCGGCGCTCGAAAACCAGATTACCGCGCAGAACGCCGACAAAATCAAGGCCAAGCTGATCGCCGAGGGCGCCAACGGCCCGACGACACCCGAAGCCGACCGCATCCTGCATGATCGCGGCATCCTGGTGCTGCCCGACATCCTGGCCAATGCCGGCGGCGTGACCGTCTCGTACTTCGAGTGGGCCCAGAACATCCAGGGCTTCTACTGGACCGAGGAAGAGGTCGCCGAGCGGTTGGAGCGCGTGATGGTGCGCTCGTTCCGCGCGGTGTACGAGACGGCCCAGGAGCACGAGGTCGATATGCGCACCGCCGCCTATATCGTCGCCATCGGGCGCGTGGCCGAGGCCGTCCGCCTGCGCGGCATCGCCTAAGCGCGGATCGACGAGCGCTGATCCCGGTAGGAGCCGGCTTGCCGCCGGCTCCTACTCTATTTCCCCCCAACCCGTTCCTCGATCTTACTGCTTTGTAAGGGTTTAATGAGACCGTCTGTGCTATAATAGCACTGGAAACCCCTATTTCCCTGCTAGTTGGCGCACCGACGCCGGCTTTACCAGCGGCCCAAGCTGGCGCCTGGGAGATTCCTCGCTATTCGCAGTTGAAGAAGAGGAGGACAGCATTCCATGGTGGAAAGCATACAGGTCAACGTTGACCAGACGATCCCCACGATTACCCCCCCGCGCCCACCCAAACCCAACCCATTCTTAGTCGCCCAGGAACAGATCCATATTGCCGCCCAGCGGATGAAGCTCGATCCCGAGATGGAAGCGATTCTGCGCCAGCCCGAGCGCGAACTGCATGTCCATTTCCCGATCCGCATGGACGACGGCAGCATTCGCATGTTCGACGGCTACCGCGTGCAGCACAACACCGCCCGCGGCCCGGCCAAGGGCGGCATTCGCTTCCACCAGGATGTCAGCATCAACGAGGTCAAGGCCCTCGCCACCTGGATGACCTGGAAATGCTCGGTCGTGGACATCCCGTACGGCGGCGGCAAAGGTGGGATCATCGTGGATCCCAAGAAACTCTCGCTGGGCGAGTTGGAGCGGCTGAGCCGGCGGTTCGTGACCGAGATCCAGGGGATCATCGGGCCGGAGCGCGACATCCCGGCGCCGGACGTGAACACCAACAGCCAGATCATGGCCTGGATGATGGACCAGTACAGCCGCAACCGCGGCTACCCCGTCCCCGGCATGATCACCGGCAAACCCCTCGCGCTCGGCGGCTCCGTCGGGCGCAATGAGGCGACCGCGCGCGGCTTGCAGTTCTGCGTGCGCGAAGCGGTGCGCACCACCGGCATGGACCTCGCCGGCGCCACGGTGGTCATCCAGGGCTATGGGAACGCCGGGAATATCGCCGCCCGGCTGCTGATGGAGGACGGCGCCAGGGTCGTCGCCGTCAGCGACAGCCACGGCGGTATTTATGCCCCGGATGGCCTGGATCCGGTGCGCGTGCTGCGCTGGAAGGAAGAGCACGGCTCGGTGCAGGGCTTCGGCAACGCCGACAATGTCACCAACGAAGAACTGCTGGAGATCCCCTGCGACATCCTGGTGCCAGCGGCGCTCGAAGGCCAGATCACCGCGCACAACGCGGACAAAATCAAGGCCAAGCTGATCGCCGAGGCCGCCAACGGCCCGACGACACCCGAAGCCGACCGCATCTTGTACGAAAAAGGCGTTCTCTTGCTGCCCGACATCCTGGCCAATGCCGGCGGCGTGACCGTCTCGTACTTCGAGTGGGCGCAGAACATCCAGGGCTTCTACTGGACGGAAGCAGAAGTCGACGAACGGCTGCACCGGGTAATGGTGCGGGCGTTCAAAGCCGTGTACGAGACGGCGCAGAATCACAAGGTCGATATGCGGACCGCCGCCTATATCGTCGCCATCGGTCGGGTGGCCGAGGCCGTCCGCCTGCGCGGCATCTACTGACCGGCGCGCCGCCCGGCTGCCGGGCGGCCTCTCACGTGTACGAAAGTCCCTCGTCGCCCGGCGGCGGGGGACATTTCGTTGTGCCGGGCGGCTCCTGGGT
>CBJNAR010000373.1:0-4852 GCA_966434075.1 uncultured bacterium | reverse complement strand
AAGGCCACCGGCGACGCGGCGCTATTGCGGCTCGTCCGCCGCGCCGAGGCGTTCCGCAACGACATTATGTGAGCCGCCCAGTGGCGGGGAACTATACTATGGCCTTACATCACGTCTCTTGTCACTCTGAGCGGAGCGAAGAGTCTCGTCGTATCTTCGAACGAGACGAGATTCTTCGCTGCGCTCAGAATGACAATGTTCGACCGCCCGGCTCTTGTCACTCTGAGCGGAGCGAAGAGTCTCGTTGTATCCTCGAACGAGACGAGATTCTTCGCTGCGCTCAGAGTGACAATGTTCGACCGCCCGGCTCTTGTCACTCTGAGCGGAGCGAAGAGTCTCGGCGTAGACCCGGAACGAGACGAGATTCTTCGCTGCGCTCAGAATGACAATGTGAACCTTATGCAATTATCGGAGTGACAAATGCAATCTGAAAACAACTCAGCACTCAGCACTCAGCACTCAGCACTACGCATGACCGTCGCCGAACTCTATCAGGCTATCGACCGGGAACGCCGCAAGGTGATCGTGGGGCAGGATGCGACCTTCGAGTTGCTGATCGTGGCGCTGCTGGCCGGCGGCCACGTGCTGCTCGAAGGCGTGCCGGGCATCGCCAAGACTCTGATGGCGAAGACGCTGGCCGCGACCGTGCGCGCCACCTTCAAGCGCGTGCAGTTCACGCCCGATCTGATGCCCGCCGACATCGTCGGCACCAACATCTTCGATCTGCCGACCGGGCGCTTCACCCTGCACCCCGGTCCCATCTTCGCCAATATCCTGCTGGGCGATGAGATCAACCGCGCCCCGGCCAAAACCCAGTCGGCGCTGCTCGAAGCAATGGAGGAGCGGCAGGTGACTATCGATGGCGTGCCTCACGACCTGCCCGTGCCCTTCTACGTCATCGCCACGCAAAACCCCGTCGAGTACGAGGGCACCTATCCGCTGCCGGAATCGCAGTTGGACCGCTTCCTGTTCAAGCTGCTGGTCGAGTATCCGGGGCAGGCCGACGAAACGCAACTGCTGCGCAACTACAACCGCGGCTTCGACGCGCGCGACCTGGCCGGGGCGGGGGTGCAGGCTGTGGCCGACCCCGCGGCCCTGAGCGCCGCCCGGCAGGAGATCGCCGCCGTCCGCGCCGACGACGCGCACCTGACCTACATCGCCGAGATCGCCGAGGCCAGCCGGCGGGCGCCCGACCTGCTGCTGGGTGGCAGCCCCCGCGCCTCCGTGGCGCTGCTGACCGCGGCCAAGGTCTACGCCGCGCTGCAAGGCCGCGATTACCTGGTGCCCGACGACATCAAGACCCTGGCTCCGGCCGTCTACCGCCACCGCATCATCCTGAAGCCCGAAGCCGAGATCGAGGGGCTGACTCCCGACCGGGCGATTGAGCGCATCCTGGGGCGGGTGCCGGTGCCGCGCTAGGCCGCAAAAACTCGTGGGCCCGAATTTGAACCATTTGGCCCCGGATGTTGTACCCCTATTAGTGGGCGTCCCCAAGGGTATCGCCTGCGTTGATCCCGAATGGGGCTACCCCGGCTACCGGGGTTCCCATTCGACGGCACGACCATCTGGGACCGGCGGGCAGGCTCTAGTGTTGCAAACTCGCCTCTCATGTGGTATAGTGCGATGGCGCCGGGCCAGGCCGGTCCGGCCGGTTACATGCATCGGAGAAGGCACGCAACAACTAGCAAAGGGGGTGGTTGTCCACGCGCCTGGGTCTTTGCGGTCTCTCTACCCCACAGCGACCCTCCTGGCGCCTGGAGCGGATAAGTTCTCACACGGATTCCGGGTGTCGTTTGGTATGGTCAAGCGACCCCTGCTTGTGCCGGCTCAATAGCGCGCCGGCCTAGCGGACCTGCCTTAGGTCCACGTATCCACGGATCTGCTTCCCGCAGTCCACGTTAGCAGGAGGAGAACCTTAATGAGCTCAACGAGCGGATTTGGGCGGAAGTTAGTCTATGGGGCAATGGTTGCCGCCATGGCCGTAACTGCCCTGCCGATGGCCTCCCAGGCCGCCCCGGCCCAACAGGGCGGCACCCGGCACTTCCCTGAGACCAATCAGGATGTGTCCGGCCGGTTCCTCGAAGTCTGGGAGAGCGGACGCAGCTATGGGGATAGCCTCTACATCAACGGTCTCCCGCTGACCGATGTGCACGATGAGATCTCCCTCACCGACGGCAAGATCTACAAGACGCAGTGGTTCGAGCGCGCCCGCTTCGAGGCGCACCCCGAAAACCAGAAGCCGTATGACGTGCTTCTCGGTCTGCTCGGCGTGTTCGCGGCCGAAGGCCGCAAGGACACCCCGTTCAAGACCGTCGACAATCCCGGCGGCGGCGTGCAGTGGTTCCCCGAGACCAAGCACACCCTCGGCGACAGCAGCACCGGCGGCAAGGCCATCGCCAAGTTCTGGAACCAGAAGGGCGGCCTGAGCCAGTTCGGCTTCCCGATCAGTCAGCCGTTCCAGGAAGTCACCCGCGAGACCGATCCCAAGGTCGCCGGCAAGAGCTTCCTGGTCCAGTACTTCGAGCGCCAGCGCTTCGAGTATCACCCGGAGAACGCCGGCACCCCGTTTGAGGTGCTGCTGGGCCGCCTCGGCGCCGAGCAGAAGGGCCAGGTCCCGGTGATGGAGAAGGCCGTCGCCAAGGGCAACAACCCGGTGGACGTGCTGCGCATCGGGCGCGGCCAGGACCCGGCCACGTTGATCCCCTGGGATGACAACACGCTCATCGGTACCAATGTCCGCAACTTCGTCTACAACGGCCTGACCAAGCGCGACGACAAGGAAAACGTCGTGCCCGACCTGGCCGCCTATGTGCCGACGCTCGATAACGGCGGCGCCTACTACGTGGGCACCGGCGACGACAAGCGCCTGGTGGTCAAGTACAAGCTGAAGAGAGGCGTCAAGTGGTTCGACGGCCAGCCCTTCGACTCCAACGACGTCATCTTCACCTACAAACTGGTCCTGAACCCCGACTTCCCGGCGGCCGGCCGCCAGCCCGCACAGTACTTCGCCTCGGTCGACAACCCCGATCCCTACACGCTGATCTTCAACTACCTGACCTGGAAGGAAGCCGCCGCCCTCATCGCCCGCGATAAGGACACCTACGCCTTCCTGCAGGCCTTCGTGGACAAGAAGATCCCGGTGATTAACCCGACCTATAACGAAGTCCTGGGCTTCATCCTGCCGCAGCACGCGCTGGCGAAGATGGCCCCTGGCGACATCGACAGCAGCGACTACTCGCAGGCGGTCTGGGGCACCGGGCCGTACCACGTGACCAAGTTCCAGACGGGCCAGACGCTCGAAATGGAGCGCAACCCCAACTACAGTGTCACGCCCGACAAGCCGTCCTTCGCCAAGGTCAGTTGGCCGCTGTTCTCCGACAACAAGCAGTTGCCGGTGGGCATCGCCACAGGCACGCTCGACCTGACCACCTCCGAGAGTATCACCCCCGACCTGATCACCTCGATCCAGACCACGGTCGAGAAGGCGGGCAAGGGTAAGCTGCTCAACCAGGGCGGATACAGCTATGAGCACATCGACTTCAACGTCACCAAGGAGCCGTTCAACGATGTGCGCGTGCGCCAGGCCCTGGCCTACTCGCTCGACCGCAACGCCATCAACAACGCCATCTTCGGCGGCCAGTTGACCATCATGAACGCCTGGATCCCGCCGACCCACTGGGCCTCGGCCGAGAACCCTGACGTCATGAAGAAGTACCCGGACCTGACCAGCCAGATCGTCAAGTACGACTACAACGTGGCCAAGGCCAACGAACTGCTGGACGCCGCGGGCTGGGTCAAGGGGGCCGACGGCATCCGCAGCAAGAACGGCAAGACGCTGAAGGTGGACTGGCTGACGACGAGCAAGGCGTATCGCAAGCTGATCGCCACGGCCCAGCAGCAGTATCTGAAGGCGGTCGGTTTCGACTCGACGCCTGACGTGCAGGCGGCCGGCCAGGTCTTCGCCAACCCGCCGGATGGCCCGCTTTACAGCGGCAGCTACGGCAACTTCGGTGTGATCGAGTTCGCGTGGCAGTTCACGAGCGACGAGATCGACCCCACCGGCCTGTTCGACAGCACGCAGATCCCGAGTGCCGGGAACGGCTTCGGCGGCGGCAACGATATGTTCTGGAGCAATGCGGATGCCGACAAGTATGGCCGCGACACGCTGACCCAGATCGGTCGCACTTCGGATCGCATCCAGTCGTTCCTGCGCCAGCAGATCGCCGTCTCGAAGGATATCCCCACCTTCCCGATGTTCGGTCTGCCGTCGCTCTACATCGCGACGAACAACTTCCAGAACCTGCAGGCGCACGCCGGTGGCTACCTGGCGGATCCGCAGATGTGGTATCTGGGCAAGTAATCTAGGGATCGGCGCGGTCTCCGCGCCGGCCTTAGTGGATCGGCTCGCCTCCGGGCGGGCCGATCCTTTTTTGTGCGGTCTCTGCCCGGCCCCTGGAAGGGGCGGGCTACGCAAACAAAGCCCGCCTGCGCGGGCTGGTAGGAGGCCACAATCGTCCAGCGGTGTAGGGGCCGGTTCGAAACCGGCCCGGTGCGTCACCGGGATCACTGCTTCTGGCCTATTGCGTGCTACGGAGATGGCCGGGTAGGGCGGCAGGCCGGTTTGAAACCGGCCCCTACACCGCCAAATTCGGGTGGCCGGATGCTGCGCGGGCTGCCGGGCTTTGTCTTGCTGCGGCGGGGGAGTTCTGGGGCGGCAGGCGCGATAAATCGCCCCGCTACGATCGGAGTGAGAGTGCGTCCGCTCCCGTGGTATAGTAATAATTCGTAGCGGCGCGATTTATCCCGCCTCCCGCCATACCACGATCTCCCCGTGAGGGTGCATACGCGGTAG
>CBJNAR010000372.1:0-4853 GCA_966434075.1 uncultured bacterium | reverse complement strand
CACCACGCGCGAACTGGAGAAGAGCATCCTCGAAAACGCCGGGTACGAGGTGGAGATCGCCATGGACGGGCTGGAGGCGCTGGGCAAACTCGAACAGCAACTCCAGGACGGTGAGCAACGCTACGACTTGGTCATCGCCGACATCGAGATGCCGCGCATGGACGGCCTGGACCTGACGCAACGTGTGAAGACCCACCAGCAAGACATGCTGCGTAATACGCCGGTGATTATCGTGTCGTCGCTGGCGAGCGACGCCTACAAGCAGCGCGGCATCGAAGTGGGCGCCCAGGCCTATATTACCAAGGGACAGTTCGATCAGAGCCATCTACTTGAGACCATCGATTTGTTGATACAGTAGGATCGCGCGGAGCCGGCCCGCCCCACGCCGCAGCGGCGGGCGGACCCACTCCCCGTGACCCAGGGATGAGGATCATCAGCATGGAAAAACGCCGGATATTAGTGGTGGACGACAGCGCCCTGGTGGCCGAGGCCGTCAAAGCCAAGCTGGAGGCCAGCAACTACGATGTAGCGGTGGCCCACAGCGGAGAGGAGGCGCTCGAAAAAGTCCACGAGAGCCTGCCCGATCTGATGATACTGGACGTGTATATGCCCGGCATCGACGGCTTCGAGGTCTGCCGCCGCCTGCGCGAAGACCCGGCCACCCAGTCGCTGCCCATCGTCATGCTCAGTTCGCGCGGCAACATCAAGGAGAAGCTGGCCGGCTTCCGGGCCGGCGCCGACGATTACCTGGTCAAGGAATTCGACCTGCTCGACCTGCCCTACCGCGTGCGCCTGGTGTTCCGGTTGCGCGGGCTGGAAACCGATCGCAACTAACCGATCCCCATGAGCCAGCCCATCCGCGTCCTGATTGTCGAAGACTCACCGCTGGCGAGTGAGATCCTGACCTCCATCCTGCACAGCGACCCCGAGATCCAGGTCGTGGGCGTGGCCCGCAACGGCGTCGAGGCGCTGGAACAGGTGCCGCTGCTCCGACCAGACCTGATCACCATGGATGTCTGGATGCCGCGGATGGACGGCTTTGCCACGGTCGAGCGGCTGATGGCCTATTACCCGACGCCGATCCTGGTCATCACCTCATCCCTGGCCCGGAGCGATGTCGATATCAGCCTGACCATGCTGGCCGCGGGCGCGCTCGGCGTGATCGAGAAACCCTCGCGGGGCGACGAGGCGACCTGGACGCGCTCGACGAAGGCGCTGGTGCAAAAGGTCAAGACGCTGGCCCGCGTGCGGGTGGTCACGCACCTGAAGGGCCGCCGGCCCGGCACGAACCCGGCCCTCGGTGCCGGGGCGGCGCCGGGCAGCGCCGGCCCGCCGCTGGTCGCGCCACGCACGCCCCCGGTCCCGTTCACGCCGCCGGCCCGACCGGCCGACCGCCCGCTGCCCACCCGCCACACCGACCCGGAGACGCTGGCCCAGCGCATGGCCGCGCGGCGCCGCACGGGGACCGAGCCGCTGCTGGTGCTGCCGCCCCACCCCGCGCCGGGGTCCGGCCATCGCTACGAACTGGTGGCGATTGCCTCGTCCACCGGCGGCCCCCAGGCCCTGCTGAAAGTGCTGCGCGGGCTGCCCCCCACGTTCGCCCCGCCCGTGCTCATCGTGCAACACATCGCGGCGGGCTTCACCCAGGGCCTGGCCGACTGGCTGGGTCGCGAGGCGGGGCGGGCCGTGCGCCTGGCCGTGGCCGGGGAGCGCCCGGTGCCGAACACCGTGCTGCTGGCCCCCGACCAGATGCATATGACCATCGGGTCCGACGGCCGGATCGCGCTGAACGACGGGGTGCCGCGCGAGATCCGCCCCTCCGCCGATGTGACCATGCGCTCGCTGGCGCCCGCCTATCGCAACCGGGCCATCGGCGTCATCCTGACCGGCATGGGCCGCGACGGCGCCGATGGCCTGCGCTCCATGCGCCTCGCAGGCGCCTACACCATCGCTCAGGACGAAGCCACATCCATTATCTTCGGCATGCCGCGCGCCGCCATCGCGCTGGGGATTATCGACGAGGTGCTCGCGTTGGACGCCATCCCCGGCCGCCTGGCCGCGCTGGTCGGAGACTGACTCCGTGGAGCCGAAACAGACGCTCAGCCCCGAGCTGTTCGAGCGCGTGCGCGACTTGCTGGGCCGCACCGCCGGGCTGCATTTCGACCAGAGCCGCCTCAACACCCTGCAATCGCACCTGCGCGACCGGGCGCGATCCCGCCACCTGGACAGCCTCGAAGACTATTACCGCATGGTCAGCGATCCGGTCGCGGGCCGCGAGGAACTGCGCAAGCTGATCGAGTCGGTCACGATCCACGAAACCAGCTTCTTCCGCAACCATGAGCACTATCACGCCCTGCGCGACATGGTGCTGCCCGAGATCGCCCGGCGCAACGCGGCGCAGCGGCGCATCCGCATCTGGAGCGCCGGCTGCTCGACGGGTGAGGAACCGTATTCGCTGGCGATTGCCTGCCTGGAACAGCCTGAGCTTGCCGGCTGGCAGATCACCATCGAGGCCAGCGACCTGAGCGAGCGGGTGCTGGCGTTCGCCCGGCGCGGCATTTACCGGGCGGCGTCGCTGCGCTACATCGAAGGCGACCGCATCGCCCGCTGGTTCAAGCACTACCCCGCCGGCGCCCCCGCGGGCAGCGTGCGCGCCCCGCGCGGCAGCGGCCCGCTCGACCCGCTGACCGGCCAGCGCGAGGTGTTCGAGATCAGCGACAAAGTCCGCTCGCTGATCAACTTCCGCCAACTTAACCTGGCGCTGCCGATCTACCCGGATATCTACAAAGACTTCGACCTCATCTTGTGCGAGAACGTGATTATCTATTTCCGCACGGATATCACGCGCGAGGTCATCGGCCAGTTCTACAACGCGCTGCGGCCCGGCGGATTCCTCTTCCTGGGCTATTCCGAAACGCTGTGGCAGATCTACAACCGCTTCGAGTTGATCACCTATCCGAACACCTTCTTTTACCGGCGGCCCGAGACGGAGGCACCGCCCGTCACGGAGTCACCCCGGCGGACCCTGGTTACGCCGCCCGCCGCGCCGGTGTCGCCGCAGAAACGGCTCGAGCCCGCCCCGCCCGCCACGGAGCGCAAACGCGCCACGAGCACCCCGGACGCCGCGCCGCCTGCCGCTAAAGAGCCGCTGCCGCACGGCGGTACGGGTAGCGAGTCCCGGCGCCCGGCGCCCGGCCCCCCGCCCGGCGTTCCGCCCGCGCGCCCGGCCCAGGGCACGCCCGCCGCCGTCCCCGCGCGCCCGCTCCGCAGCGGCCCACAGCGCGCCCCTGACGCGGCGCTCGCTATCGAGGTGGCCGAGCAACTGACGCGCCGCGCTCACGAGTACCTGGAAGCCGGGCGCTATGCCGAAGCCCAGACCGCCTTCACCGATGCCCTGGCCCGCAACCCGGCCTCGGTGGACGCGCTGGTGGGGCTGGCGCAGATCCACGCCAACCAGGGCCGCCGGGCCGAAGCCCGCGCCGAGTGCGAGAAGGCGCTGGAAATCGACGTGCTCTGCGAGGAGGCGCACCTGCTGGTCGCGCTGCTCTACCGCGAGGAAGGCGAAGTGGCCGAGGCCATCGACCACTTCGAGAAGGTGCTCTACATCAACTTCGAGTCGGTGGCCGGGCACTTCCACCTGGCCGAACTCTACCGCAGCCAGCGGCGCAAGGAGGAGGCGGCGCGCCAATACCGGCGCGCCCTCTGGGCGCTCGACCGCCACCCCACTGAAGAGACGATCAGCGGCCTCCCCGCCAAAATGATCCGCCAGGTCTGCGAACAGCAACTGCGCCGGCTGCAAAGCTGACCGGGTCGCCCGCCTACCTGCTGCTACCCCGATCCAGCACCGACGTATACAGGCGCAGCATCTCCCCGGCCACCCGGTCGGTGCGGAAGCCTTCGGCGGCGCGGCGGGCGGCATCGGCCACCTGTTGCCGGCGGGCCGGGTCGGTCAGCAGGCCGCCGATGGCGGCGGCCAGCGCGGCGGGCGACCGGGGCGGCACGGCCACGCAGGCGTCCAGCGGCGCCAGGTAGGCCGCGATGCCCGTCGATTCGCTGACCACCACCGGCGTGCCCACCACCGTCGACTCCAGCGTCACCCGGTTCATCGCCTCCACCACCGACGGGATGCAGACCACGTCGGCGGCGGCCAGGTGCTCGCGCACGGCGGGGCGCGGTAGCTGGCCGGTGAACGTCAGTTGATCGGCCACACCCAGGGCGTCGGCGCGCTTGCGGAGGTAGGCGGCAAAATCGCCGTAGTGCTCGGTGCCCCGCGATGGACCGCAGAGCCACAGGCGCGGGCGGGCGCCTGTCGCCGTGTTGAGCGCGGGCAGCGACTCGACCAGGTACTCCAGCCCCTTAAATGGGTGCAGCCGCCCCACGAACATCACCCAGCCCCGCCCCTCCTCGGTGGCCGGGTCCAGGCCGTAGCGCGCGATCAGCGCGGCGCGCGACGCGGCGCGGTAGGTCGGGAGCGGTTGGTCCGCGGGCGGATAGGCCAGGGCTTCGATGGCGCGGGGCACGGTGATCACCCGCCCGGCGTCCGCTCCCAGCGCGGTGACGTAGCCCGCCAGGTGGGGTGAGATGACGCGCACCGCCGCGGCGTGCCGCAGCGTGTAGCCCACCAGCCACCGGGGCAGCCGGAAGCGCCGGAAGCCGTAGTCGTGCGCGGGCAAGGCGATCACGTCGGCGCCCTGGATATTTGCCACGACCGGCACCCGCCGCCCGCGCACGGCCAGCAGCGCCGCCGCGCCGAACGGATAGGCGGCCTCAGCGTGGAGCAGGTCGTAGGGGTGCCGGGTATAGAAGGCCCGCGCCGCCCGCGCCAGGGTCAGGAAGTGCTCATAGTGGAACAG
>CBJNAR010000371.1:0-4859 GCA_966434075.1 uncultured bacterium | reverse complement strand
CTGGAAGATGCCCTGCCGGAGGTCATCCGCGAGCGCGCCGGTCTCTTACCGCTGGCGGACGCCTTGCATCAGGTCCACTTCCCCGCCGACTGGGCCACCCTCAATCGTGCCCGCCGTCGTCTTGCCTTCGACGAGTTCTTCCTGATCCAGTTGGGCATGTTGCAGCGCAAACAGCATTGGCAGCACGACCAGCCGGGCCTGGCCTTCCGGGTGCGCCCCGACATCCTCAACAGCTTCCGCGAGACGCTGCCTTTCCAGTTGACCGGCGCCCAGCAGCGCGTGCTGGAGGAGATCACCGCCGACATGGAGCGCGATCTGCCGATGGCCCGGCTGGTGCAGGGCGATGTCGGCTCCGGCAAGACGGTGGTCGCGGCTACGGCCTTGCTCGCGGCGATTGCCGACGGGGCGCAGGGCGCGCTGATGGCGCCAACGGAGATCCTGGCCGAGCAGCACTACCGTGGTTTGAGCAAGCTGTTCAAGAACTTTTGGCTGCCGGTGGGTGATGCCAACCCGAAGCTGGCCGAGGTGGCCGCGCGACTGGCAGCGGCCAAAGCCGAGGCCGAAGAAGCCGCCCGGCAGGCCCAGGAGGCGGCAGCCGCCGCGGCTGCAGCGGCTACCGGCGACGAAGCAGGCGCCGACGGCACCGGCAAGCGCAAACGCAAGGCCGCCGTGGACAGCCGCACCTACGCGGCCAACGAAACGATTGTCGAAGCGCCGGTGGAACTTAGCCCGGCGCTGGCCGCGCTCAAGGAACTGCTGGGCAAGCTCGACAAGAGCCAGAACACGGGGTTGCAGCCGCTGGTCGAGTCGTTGGAGCCGCCCCCCGGCTACCGGCCGCTCAACATCGCGCTGCTGACCGGCGGGATGCGCAAACGCGAGCGCGATAAGATCTACAAGGACCTGGCCGAGGGCACCTGCGACCTGGTGATCGGCACCCACGCGTTGATCACCGAGGGGTTGCAGTACGCCAAGCTGGGCCTGGTCGTGATCGACGAGCAGCACCGCTTCGGCGTCGCCCAGCGCGAGAAGCTGCGCCAGAAGGCCGCCGAGATCGGCGTGCTGGCCGATACGCTGGTCATGACCGCCACACCCATCCCGCGCTCGCTGGCCCTGACCATCTACGGCGACCTCGACATCTCGATTATCGACGAGATGCCGCCGGGCCGCCAGGTGATCAAGACGCGCTGGATCGATGACAGCCGCCGCGAACAGGCCTACAACTTCGTGCGCCGCGAAATCGACGCCGGGCGGCAGGCGTTCATCATCTGCCCGCTGGTCGAAGAGTCGGACAAGATCGAGGCCAAATCCGCGGTTGCCGAGCACGAGCGGCTGCAAACCGAAATCTTCCCCGACTACCGGCTGGCCCTGCTACATGGGCGCATGAAAGCGGCGGAGAAAGAGCAGATCATGGCCGCCTTCCGCCGCCAGGAGTACGACATCCTCGTCTCCACGTCGGTGGTCGAAGTCGGCATCGACATCCCCAACGCGACGCTGATGCTGGTCGAAGGGGCCGAGCGCTTCGGCCTGAGCCAGTTGCACCAGTTCCGCGGGCGCGTGGGCCGCGGCGAGCACCAGTCATATTGCATTCTCGTGTCGGACACGGCGCTCAGCACGTCGATGCAGCGCTTGCGCGTGATCGAGGAGAACCACGACGGCTTCCGACTAGCCCAGGAAGATCTCGACATACGCGGACCAGGCGCGTTCTTTGGCACGCGGCAGAGCGGTGCCTTTGACCTGCGGGTGGCCCGAATCAGCGATCTAGAGACGTTGCAACTGGCGCGTCGCGAAGCCGAATACCTGTTCGGCCAGGACCCGAACCTGGCCTTGCCGGAGCATGAACCCGTGCGGCGGCAACTCGAAGCCTTCTGGGAACTGGCGAACAGTGCGCCGGAAGCGTAGGCCCGCCTTATGCGTGTGATTGCCGGCAGCGCTCGCGGGCTGCGGCTCAAGGCGCCGGAAGGGCGCGGCACCCGCCCCATGACCGACCGGGTCAAGGAGTCGCTGTTCGGCACCCTCGCCAGCCTGGGCTATCCGCAGGAGGGCGACCGCGTGCTCGATCTCTACGCCGGGACCGGCTCGCTGGGCATCGAGGCGCTATCGCGCGGCGCGGGGTGGTGCGACTTCGTGGAGCAGAACGCGGGGGTGGGCCGCATCATCGCCGCCAACCTGGCCTTCACCCGCCTGGCCGAGCGCGCCCGCGTGCACAGCATGGCCGTGGATGCCTACCTGAAGCTGCGCGCCGCCGGGCGCAGCCTGCTGCCGGGTGACAAAGATCCCTTGCCCGCCGTTAAGTGTGATATAATATTTATGGATCCGCCCTACGCCGACCCGGCGATTCGCGAGATTCTGGGCCAAGTGGCCGCGGGACCGTTTCTCGCGCCCGACGGGCTGCTGGTCGTCGGCCACGCCACGACGGTGGAGTTGCCGGACGCGCCCGGCCCGTTGCGCCGCATCCGGCACCGCACCTTCGGCGGGTCGGCGTTCTCGCTCTACAAATACGCGGCGGCTGCCGGCAGTGAGGCCGATTCGGGTGACGCGGACGCCGTGCCGGACGAAGACGACGACGAGGAGACCTGTTAATTGCGTATCGCCATCTATCCCGGCACCTTCGATCCCATCACCAATGGTCACCTCGACATTGCCCGGCGGGCGGGTCTCCTGTTCGATAAGCTGATCATCGCCGTGGGCGAGAACCCGCAGAAGAAACCGATCTTCACCGTCGAGGAGCGCATGGCGCTGATCCGGGAGGCGGTGCGCGAGTTCGACCATAGCGACATCGAAGTCGACAGCTTCAGCGGCTTGACCATCGATTACGCCAAGGAGATCGGTGCCCAGGCCATCGTGCGCGGCTTGCGCGTGCTGACCGACTTCGAGTGGGAACTGCAACTGGCCCTGATCAACGAGAAGCTGGCGCCGGAAATCGAGACGGTCTGTCTCATGACCTCGCAAGAACACTCCTTCTTAAGTGCGAGCATCGTCCGCGAACTGGCTCTGCACCACAGCCCCAAGCTGCGCGAGCTGGTGCCGCCGCACGTCGCCGCGGCGCTCGACGCGGCCTACGGGGTGGGCGCGCCCAGCACGGCGGGGGGCAGCGATCGATCTGATGTTTAGCCAGTACGGTGGCTGACGAACACGGGGGGTGACCGCCATCAGCGACATGCGTATGGATTTGCAATATCTGATCGATCGGCTCGAAACGATGGTACGAGCCGGCCGCCGCGTGCCCGGTCTCAACCGGCTCATGCTCGACGAGCAGGAGCTGATCGACCTGATCGACCAGATGCGCACCGTGCTACCCGAGGAGATCCGTTACGCCAAGCACGTGTTGCGCGAAAAAGAGCAGATTCTCTCGGACGCCCAGGCCCAGGCCGACGAGATCCTGCGGACGGCCCGCCAGCAGGCCGAGGTGCTGATCGAGCGCGAAGGCTTGCTCAAGCAGGCGCGCGCCCAGGCCGAGGACATCAAGCGCGAAGCCCAGGAAGAAGCCGAGCGAGTGCAAGTGGGCGCCGACAATTACGTGCGCCAGGTCCTCACCGACCTCTCCGAAACGCTCCAGCGCCAGCTTGCCAGCATTAACAAGGGCCTGGAAAGCCTGAAGTAACCCGGCGGTGCCGGGGCGGTGCCAACCCGGTGCCATCCGTGTGCCGCGCCGGTGGCAACGCTTATGGAGTGCCACGCCGGTGCCAGGGCGGTGCCATAACTGCTGCGACGATTGCGGTGCCAGGGCGGGGCCGCCGCAGGGCCAGGCGTATAGCTCACTTGTAGAAACACGAAGGCCGGTCCAGAACGGACCGGCCTCTGTATTTTGCACTCTGCGGGTTACACGATCTTGACCGCGACCCGGTGGTAGCCGGTCGCGCCGTCGGGATAGTTAGGCTGGTCCTTGCTGGTCTGCACCTGCCCCGTGCCGTCGGTGGCGCGGACGACCAGCGTGGTATCGCCGGCCTGGGCGGGCACCCAGGGGTAGGTCCAGAGGATCCAGGTGTTGCGGCCCAGCGGGCGGCGTAGTTGCGCGTCGGCCCAGGTTTTGCCGCCGTCCACGCTCACTTCCACGCGCTTGATGCCCCGGTTGCCGGCGAAAGCGATCCCACCGATGTAGAGCGGCTTCTGGTTGACAATGCCCTCTGTGGGGTAGTCGATGCGGCTCATGGTCAGGTAGGGCGCCGGGTCGCTCCAGCCCTGCTCCTGCCAGAACCCCTTGTAGTCGTAGCTCACCATCTCCATCGACGTGATCCACTTCACGTTCTTCATGCCGAAGATGCCGGGGATCAGCAGGCGTGCCGGGTAGCCGTGCTTGACTTGCAGCGGCTGGCCGTTCATCTCGTAGGCCAGGATCGTGTCCTGATTCATCAGCACCGAGAGCGGCACGCTGTCGCTGTAGTCGTCGGCGGCGCGGAAGATCACGTCCGCCACCCCGGCCTGCGGGCGCACCTGCTGCATCAGGTCGGCCACGCGGATGCCGGTCCAGCGCCCGTTGCCGATCAGGTCGCCGCCCACCGTGTTGCTGATGCATTCGAGCGTGTGGATCACCTTGACCTGCGGCATCGCCTTGATCTGGTCGAGAGTCAGCGTCATCGGGTTGTCGACCATGCCCTTGATGGTCAGCGTCCACTTCGAAGCGTCAACCGTGGGGTCGGTGAAGTTCTTGGTGGTGATATAGAAGTTCTCGGTCGGCGTGAGCTCGGGCGAGAGGATCGGCACCGCAGGGAACGGCGTCGCCGTCGGCACCGCGGGCACTTCCGTGGCCGGGATGGCGGTCTCCGTGGGTGGGACGGCGGTGTCGGGGGCGGCAGGCTCCTGGGCGACCGCGGCAGGCGGGTCGGTGGCGGCGGGGTGCTGCGCCACGGCGGCGGGGGTGT
>CBJNAR010000370.1:0-4882 GCA_966434075.1 uncultured bacterium | reverse complement strand
TCGTTGTAACCCAGAAGAAAGGAATTCAGCAATATGGATAGCACACTCCCGGCAGGCCAAACAGCACACTGAGATGGGTGGTCCGTACCGCGCCGTACTGCAATGTCGTCAGGGATCGTCGAGCGCGCCGGCGACCACCGCGACCAGACGCAGGGCCAGGGCGGCCAGGCCCAGCCCGGCCAGCAGATACGCCCACCAATAGCGGCGCGCCCCCGGCAGACGGAGGGACGCCGTCTGCAAGCGGGCGGATCGCAGGCGGTGGGACAGTCCACTCAAGCCGCCGGCGGCCAGGAGTTCCGCGACGCGCTCGGCGATGGCGGCCGTGTTCATGCCGCTGGACCGTGGGGCCCCTGCTTGTAGGGTGGGTCGCCCAGGGGCCGCCGGCTGAGGGCCGGGCGTCGGGTATTGGAAAAACGACCCCGCGGGCGCTGGACGCGGCGGGGTCGCCGGGGTGAGGACCGTTCCCGGTGCCGGGTAATCCAGGACGGGCGAGGCCGGATTAGTCGCAGTGGTGGGCGGTTGGCGGCGGCGAGTCATAGGAGGTTCCTTTCTTTCTAGCCTTAGCGGCCGGCGATCGGGTTCAGGTTCGTGGTCGGGTGTTCCATCGGCTGCTGCGCCGCTTCCAAATGATGGGCAACCAGCAGACTCCAACTATTGAGCAGGGTGGCCGGCAGATAGCAATCCCACTGCGGGCTGCGCTGCCAGCGCACGGCAAGGATCTGATCCTCTGTCAGCAGTAGGCGATGCTGGATCGTGATCAGGACGGCGGCGATCAGGATATGGCCGGCTTGCGCGGTATAGATCGGCTCCTGCGCGGTCCAGCCCCAAAGAGATGTGAGATCAGCCACGCACACTTGCGCGAGGTAGGGTTGTGCCACGCGGTTTACCTGGAGCGCGGTAGGCTTGGCCGGTTGCGCCTCTTCAAGACCTGGAAGCCGGAGGCCACCGGTGGTGCCCCGCGCATTCAAGGTCTGGGTGACTGGCTCGACGCGGCCGGGTAGGGTGAAGGCGATACCGCCGGCGGTGTAGGCAGACGCGACCACCGGCGCTGTATAGCGGGCGCGGGGGGCCGGATCGGCCAGGGTCGCGAGCCGTTCGGCCAGTATGTCGAGGTCCGCATACGTACCGCTGATGCTCTGGCCGTCCCAGAGCTGCACCTGTGCCCGGCGGTGGGCCTGTGGTGCCGCGTCTGCTTTCTGCTGGAGGTATGCAGCCAGTCGCCGAAACTGCTCCGGGGTGCCGTGCAGTGTTTTGCCGTCCGCGAGTGGGATATTCAGCATAGTGCGGTCATCCTTCTGTTTCAGGGGCCAGGTGTCGGGGTTGGAGCCCCAATGGTCGCAGAGCGGTCGTAAATCGAGCCGGACCAATCGTTGCCCCAGGCCCCACTTCCTCCGGTTGCGGGCGGGGCCGTCGTCGGCAGGGGTGCGGGCAGCGGCAGGATGGCGGTAGGAGGTATAGCGACCGGCTGCGGCGGGCGGGGCGGGGGCGGTGGAGGAATGCTTGCTGCCGTCGCGGTTGGTGGTAAGGGCGCCGTGGCGGTCGCGAATGGGATAACCGTGACCGTGGGCGTGGCCGATGGGATAGCCGTGGCCGTGGCGGTCGGCGCGCTGGTTCCGGTAGCGGTCACCGTCGGCGGTATAAGGGTTAGGGTAGCCGGCGCTGTACTGACCGGATTGGTGGGCAGCGCCGCCGCGTAGCGGGGAGGGGTGGCGTTCGGGTGAAGGATCGCTACCAGGAGGCCGAGGCCCAGGCCGATCCCTACCAGGCCGGCGATTGGTCCTCGCGCCGCGCCTTGCTTTGTCCAGGGAGGGCTGATGGTGTCAGGGGGGTTCGGTGGCACCGGTGGATGCTCCAGACCCGGTGGAATGCCGGCGGTCTGGAGGAGATGCAGAATTTGAGTGTCCGACAGCGATAGGGTCGGGTTGTTGTTCATTGGAATGTCCCTCACGAGGATCGATGCTTCTAGCTTTACACTTCTGCAAGTAACTGTTAAAAAGTGCGCGTTCATAACTGCGCGTCTAACGTGCAATTGTAGCACGGTTGCCCCGGGTTGTCAATACTCCATTGGGTGGGCTATTGCTCTAATAGGTGGGGCCTGCTAAAATAGCCCCATGGGACGAGTACGCTATCGGCTAAATGAATTGCTGGAAAAGCATGGGGTGTCCGCTTACGCGGTTGCGCGCGAAACCAAGCAGCGGGTGGAAGGGGTGCGTTCGATGCGTCACAATAAGCTTCAGCGCCTCAATATGGAGATGCTGATCGCGCTTTGTGACTATTTCCATCAGCTTGATCCAGACTTCCGCCTGGAGGATTTGATGGTCTACGAAGCGGATGCGGCAGAGGGGGCCACATCCGCTTCGGGGTAATGCGTGTGCAGTGGATAAAGGAGAAGGGCGGGGTAGCCTGGCTACCCCGCCTTTTCTGTGTGGCTCATGCTTTCCTGCTGAGTCTGAACGGCGGCGATGGCCCTCGGTAAATGCTGCTGGAGGTGTTCCAGGTGGGCCAGGTAGGCCGCCAGGCTTTCCGAAGGCAAGGTTCTAAGCCAGGTAGCGAACTCGGCGCGACTCAGCCAATTATCCAGATCCTGAAGTACGGCCAGGTGCTGTTGCACCTCAGCGGATGGGGCAGTTGCCCCTGGCTGCTCGGTCCATTTTGGCGCGGTATTCAGCCGATCAGCCGCAGGAGAGGGCGGCGTAGCGGGTGCCGTACCAGCAACAACTGGTGCGGATAGATCAGCTTCTGGCGCGCGCCTCATACTATCCAGTCGAGTAGTAGGCTCTGGCGAAATTGGTGGTGGCGGCGGGGCCGTTACGTGGTCGGCCACACCCGTGTTGGGAGGGACTCCGGGTGCGGGCGGGGGCGCGGAAGGGGCAGATTGCGCGCCTGTGGCGATACCCAGGGCGGCCGCTATTTGTGCCTCGGTCAGGGATTCGCCGGCGGCCAGCGTTGCCAGGATTGCCTGGCGCTGGGTGGTTTGGCCGGGGCGTTCCAGACTGTTGGTCAATTGGACCGCCTGTGAGGCCGAGAGCCGGCCATCGGCTACCGCTTGCGCGATCTCCGGGTAGCGGATCAGCGCCAGGCGGTTATTGATGGTCGTGCGGCTGAGGCCGCGGCGCTCAGCGGCCTCACGCGCGTTCAGGTGATTACGCTGCATATAGCCTTGCAGGGCGTAGGCTTCCTCCAGCGGGGTGAGGTTGCTGCGGTGCATATTCTCTTCCAACGCCAGATCCGCCAACTGGTCGTCGGTGAGATTCTCGCGCACGACACAGAGGATCGTGCGCAGCCCCGCCAGTTTGGCCGCGCGGAGCCGGCGCTCCCCGGAGACGCAATAGACGATGCCGTCACGGAAGGTCACGAGCAAGGGTTGCAGCACCTGGTGATTGCGCAGGGATTGCGCCAGGCCCTCCAACTCCTCCGGGTCGAACTCCTTACGCGGCTGGAAGGGATTGGTTTGGATCACCGCGACCTCGATTTCGCGGGTGGGATAGCTGTCCTGCACCCCTTGCGGATTGTGGGTGCCGTAAATTACATCGAGTTGATCACCGATGCCGGCCATCGGATCGAAGCCGGCGGGGCGTTCACGGGGCTTAGGCATGGGACACCTCGCTTTGGGCGGCGGCGCGGGCGGTCCAGTCGTGCATGAGGCGCGCGCCGAGCGTGCGGTAATCGTCGGCCGCCTTGCTGGTGCCGTCATACTCAAAGATGCTCTGCTGGTAGCCTGGCGCTTTGGCGACACTGGCCGCTTGCCGAATAGTGCCGAGGAGCTTCAGCTTGTTGCGGCCCAGATCCTCCCGGACTTCCTGGGTGAGGGTGGTCCGTGTATCCACGCGATTGAGGATCACGCCGGTAATGGTGAGCTGGGGATTGTCGCGGCGGACGCGCGTCAACGAATTAATCAAGTCCTTCAGGCCCCACTCATCGTAATAGGTCGGGCTGAGCGGGATCACTACATCGTCTGCCGCGCGGATCGCGGTGATGTGGAGCGGGTTCAGGCTGGGGACGGTATCCACAAAGATCAGGTCGTACTCCTGGCGCAGCGGCGCGAGAATATCGCCCAGTGCCCACTGCGCGCCTTTATGCGCGATCTCCAGCTCATAGCGGGCTAGCTTGATATTAGCCGGCAGCAGGTCGAGTCTGGGGCGGACGTTGACCACTGTAGCCGCCGTGGGCAGGAGCGTGCCGGGGGTGTAATCCGAGCGCAGGCATTGTTCGATCAGATCGGCCAGGCTGGTGGGCAGGCTGTTCGGGTCGCCGGTCAGGTAGGTCTTGGTCAGGGTGGCCGCCGAGTCGGCATCAACCAGCAGCACCCGGTAGCCCAGTTCGCTGGCGAAAAACGCCCCGAGGTTGCCGGTGGTCGTCGTTTTCCCGCTGCCGCCCTTTTGATTGGCAGTAACGACAATGCGGGCCAGGCCATCGCGGTTGCGGATGGCGGGCGGCTGCAATGGATTCATACGGGTCTCCTTTCAGCAGGCGCGCTGCGGGCAGCGTGGCTCTTCCGGCGTGGATCGCTACGCTGGGTGTCGGGAAAATGGGCCGCCACGTCCGGCTGCCATACGTAACGGCAATGCCGGTCGCTTTGATTCGGGCGCGGAGCATACAGACTGAGCAGGATGCCTTTGCGCGCCAGGTCCAGGATCTGCTGGTAGGTTACCTCGATCTGCTGGGCCGCTTGGGGATAGGTGAGCCACTGGCCGGTCGCCAGCAGCATTGCAGCCAGGTGCGGAATCTGGTGCCAAAACCAGTCGGGGAGGGGGAGCGGGGTCGGCTGCGGCGGACATTGGTGCAGAAACGCGGCGAGGGTGCGCAGGCTGGTCGCCGGGTCTTGGGGACGATCCGCAAGTGCCTCTAAGTGCTGGACCAGGGGACTATCTGTATAAAAGGC
>CBJNAR010000369.1:0-4886 GCA_966434075.1 uncultured bacterium | reverse complement strand
TCGGCACGCCGAGCAACAGCGCCGGCACCCGCACGATGATCGGCGGGCCCACCGCGTAGCTGGAATTGAGGTCGAGCAGGTTAAAGCGCAGCTCGTCGAGCGTGGCGGGCCGCAGGAAGTACGGGACATAGACCAGGGCGACGGGCAGCGCGGCCCCGGCCAGAAACGCCGCCCCCGCCCGCCCCTGTTCCGGTAGCCGCGCGCGCCACGGCCTCGCCTGCGACCAGAGCAGCAACAGGCCCAGCAAGCAGACCGGGCCGACCAGGATGGCGCCCGGCTTGATCAGCACGGCGACGGCCCAGGCCAGCCCCGCGCCGAACAGGCCCCAATTGGCGTGGCGGGGTCGCTCGCCCTGCACGCCGCTGCCCCAGGCCACCCCGTAGAGGCAGGCCAGGATGAACGGCAACTGGAAATACTCCAGCTTGGCGCCCAGCCAGAATTCGCCCAGGATGGTCGGCGCGGTGAAGTAGCCGGAGCCGGTCGCCACATAGAGCGCCGAGATGAGCGCCGCGACCAGGCCGGTCAGCGGCCCGCCCAGAAAGCGCTGTGCGAAAGCGATCAGCAGCCAGCAACTCACGATCAGCGCCAGCAGCACGAAGATGCGCACGATCAGGATAGCGTTGCCGGGATCGATCAGTTGCGCGATCAGGTAGGGGATCAGGCCGATCGGGCTCTTGGTCTCGGTGCGGTAGAGATAGCCGTAGATGAACCGGTCGAATGAGTGCAGCCGCGCGGCCTGGAGCAGGTAGGCCGGCTCGTCGGTGGTGAGCATGCGGTTCGACAGCGTGGGCCAGCGCAGCAGCACGGCCGCCACCGTCGCCACCAGGTAGGGCCACCAGGTGGCGCTCAGGATGCCGGCGCGCGTACGCGAGGTCATGGTGGGGACAAGATCGGAGGCGTCCACGGAAGCGTCCATACCGGCGTACTCCATCTGCTTGACCATCGGACGGCGCGGCCCGCGGGAGGAGTAAAGGAGGATGCGGGGGCGGGCGACAGGTAAATCGTCAGTCCGGCATCGTCGCCGCAGCCCCCGTACTTACCGTACATTATCACATGGGACGCCCCAACTTGCCAGGGACTAACGGCCCCCATCAAGGGTACCCACCTGGCCCGATTCGCGTCGTGCCCGGCCCCGCGCCGCCGGGCATGATGGCGAATGGGGCCCGGCGCCCGCCGGCCCGGCTTAGCCGACTTGCAGGCGGACAAAGCTGCGCCGGCCAAACTTGATCAGCATGCCGTCGCGGGGCAGCACCGTCGCGTTCACGTCGGTGATACGCTGCTCGTCGATCTCGACGCCTCCCTGCTCGATCACGCGGCGGGCCTGGCCCTTGCTCGGCGCCTGCCCGGTTGCCAGCAGCAAATCGACCACGCGCGTTTCGACTGCGGGCACCGTCACCGCCGGGATGTCGCTCGGCGCGCTGCGCTGCTCGAACACCTTCTCGAACTCGGCCTGGGCAAAGTTGGCGGCGTCGGCCCCGTGATACAGGTTGACGATCTGCCAGGCCAGGAACTTCTTCACCTCTTTGGGGTGCGCCGCGCCGCTTTGCAGATCGGCGGCGATGGTGCGCACCTCGTCCATCGGCACGTCGGTGCACGACTCCAGGTAGGGCACGATCAACTCGTCGCTGGCCGACATCATCTTGCCGTACTGGTCCACCGGGGCGTCGTTGATGAACACGCCGTTGCCCCAACTGGTGCTCATCTTGCGTCCGTCGAGGCCCAGCACCATGCCGGTCAGCAGGATGTTCTGCGGCTTCTGCTCGAACACTTCCTGCAGCTTGCGCCCGGCCATCACGTTGAACAACTGGTCGGTGCCGCCCAGTTCCACGTCGGCCTTGATCGCCACCGAGTCGTAGCCCTGCATCAGCGGGTAGAGCAGTTCGTGCAGCCCGATGCGCTCGCCCTCGTCCCAGCGGTTGCGGAAGTTCTCGCGCTGGATCATCTGGGCCACACTGAAGTGCTTGGCAAGCTGGATCACATCCTTGAAGCTAAGCGCATCCAGCCAGGTGCTGTTGTACTGGAACTCGGCCTTGTCTACATCCACGACCAGGCCGATCTGCTGGACGTAGGTGCGCATGTTTTCGCGTACCTGCTCGCTGGTCAGCATGGGCCGCTCGGCGTCCTTGTCCGAGGCGTCGCCGATCAGCGCGGTCATATCGCCCACGATCAGCACGGCCTGGTGGCCCAGGCGCTGGAACTGGCGCATCTTGCGCAACGTCACGGCGCGCCCGATGTGGAGGCGCGGGCCGGTGGGGTCGATGCCCAGCTTGACGCGCAGCCGGCGCCCGGACCGTAGTCCCTTCTCCAGGTCGGCGCGGACCTCGATAATCTCGACACCGCGCTCCAGCACCTCGCGGATGCCGGCGTCGTCGGTGCTCACCTCCCCCGCGGGCGGCGGAGGCGCGGTTTGTGGTTCGGTCATTGTCTTCTGCTCCTGTTCGGGGGCACGCGGGGTGCCCGGTATCGTCACTTGTGGCGCTTCGGCCAGGCGCGCGAACTGGGCGCGCAGGTCGCCGGCAATCGGCAGCGCCCGGATGTCCGGCGCCGTCACGTTCGGTATATCAACCAACTCGACCGCCCGGCATCCGGCGTCGAGGCGGTAGAGCGCCAGGCTCGCCGGACCGAGGCTGCTGAGCAGATCGTACAGATCCTGTGCCGCAGCCAGCACCACGCCGTCGGTCTGCCCATGCAACCCATCGATGGGGAACACCAGCCGCGTGGTCTGCGCGGTGATGCGGCCCTGGTCGGCCTGCCGCCAGATCCAGCGGCGCGTACGCACCGACTGGCCCGCGCCATAAACCGGCTCGCCCGGCGGCACGGCTTCGGTGGCTCCTTCGGTCAGGAACGTGTCGCCCGCGCGGCTCAGCCGCACGCCCAGGTCAGCGGGCAGCGCGTCCACGTCATGCGCGCCCAGCGGCACCACGTGGCGCAGCGCCACCGCGTTCGCCAGATCGACCAGGGCCGTCACCGACGGGATCTGGCCGCCCTTGACCACGCGGCTCGCCAGCGCCTCGATGCTGCTCGGGTAGCGGTTGGGGTTGATGCCGAACCCCTGCATCGCCTCGCGCCACACGGCCACGCGCGGGTCGGCCCGCACCAGAGCGACCGGGTTGGTCGGGTCTATGCCGGGGGCGGGCGGCGCCAATCGCTCCGGCAGCGTGGCCGTGGCATCCGCCAGCAAGCCCGCGGCCCACTCCGCCGCCGATGCTCCGGGAGGACTCGTGAAGCGCGCCACCAGCAGCGCCACCATATAGTCGGGCGCCCGCGCCAGCAAATCATCGCCTAAAAAGAACTGCATCCTTGCTCCTGTCCAGGGCAATAAAAAACCCCGCCCGCCATTGCGCGGACGAGGGTCGGAGACCGGCTCGTGGTACCACCGTGCTTGCGTCCCGGCCTCGCGGCGCAGGACCTCTCCGCGTCTTCCGACGCGGGGCGCGGTAACGGGCGCTCCCGTGAGCAGCCTACCGGCGGCATCTGCCGCGTTCGGCCACAGGCTCCAGAGGGTAATTCGCCGCCGGAGGTCGCCGCGCACTCGCACCACCCGCGCGCTCTCTGTCTGGTTGCCGCTCCGGCCCTACTGGGTCTCCGTCATTGCCTTCTCGGTATTCGGTTGACTCTGTTATAGCACAGCGCCGGAGCCGCTGTCAATCCGTCGCGCGGCGGAGCGACAGGCGGGCCTGCGACGGACAAATGGCGATTTCGGCGCAGGGCGGCACAAAAATTGATCTGCCCCTATCCGGCAGCGCATCGCAGGAGGCCCACAAACGCCCGGCGCCCCAGACCACGCCGCTCGGCAGACCAACGCCCACTCTGCTATACTGGGGCGAACGAATCACACAGGCAGGAGGCACACGCAAGTATGGGCATCCCGACCCACGAAGACGCCAAGCTGATGTTGCAACTGGTCCGCATGCGGCAGGACCCGCGGTTCCTGGAGAATGAGAACTGGTTCTTGCGCGAGTTTCGCCCCGGCCCCTGGAGCGAGGTCAGCCACCGCTATCCCCCCGGCACCCAGGAACGCAACCGGCTGGACAGCGTGCTGGGTTACTGGGAAATGGTCGGTTCGCTGATCGATCACGGGTTGCTGAGCGAGGATCTGCTGTTTGATGTGCTGACCAGCATGGAGCCGGTCTGGGAACGCATCGAACCCTGGGTGATCGAGGCGCGGGCCGCGCAGGGTAACGACACCTACGAGAACATCGAGATCCTGGTTGATCGCCAGCGGCGCTGGCGACAACTGCACCGGCCTAAATCGACGCGGCTATAGCGAACGAAGGAACGGCGTATGTCATCGGAAGTGGCGGTGGGCGTCTTCGCCGATCGGGCGAAAGCGGCCGCCGCGATCCAGGCGCTGCAGGCGCGGGGCTTCGCCCCGGCGGATGTCAGCGTGATTATGAACGACCCGGTGGTCGAGGCGGAAGAGGAAGCCGGCCATGAGGGGGCCGAGACCGGGGCCACGCTCGGCGGGGTGCTGGGCGGCATCGGCGGCTGGCTGATCGGAGCCGGCGTGCTGATGATTCCGGGGCTGGGGCCGCTGCTCGCCGCCGGCCCGCTCATGGCCGCGCTCGGCGGCGCGGTGGTCGGGGCGGGCACCGGCGGCATCGTCGGCGTGCTCACCGGCGTGGGGCTGACCGAGGCCCATGCCCAGCAACTGGAACAGCGCGTGCGCGAGGGCGGGGTGGTCATCACGGTCGGCCCGACGCCGCGCCATGAGGAAGTGCGCGCCCTGCTGCGCGAGCTAGGCGCGACCGAGACCGATTTCAGCCTGATCGGCGATGAACGGCCCGCGCCGCCGGCCCCGCCACCCCCCGCGACAGAATGAGCAATCGCAACCCGAAAGGAGGCAGGGCGGCCCGGCGGCCACGGGGGCCGCAAAGGTGGAATGG
>CBJNAR010000368.1:0-4895 GCA_966434075.1 uncultured bacterium | reverse complement strand
CGTGGCCGGCCGGGGCCTCTTCGACCGCGGCCTCGGTCTCGATCGTGGCGATCAGCGCGCCGTTCGGCACCGCCTCGTTCTCCGGCACCAGCAGTTCCTTGATGATGCCGGTGTACGGCGACGGGATCTCAGCGTTCACCTTGTCGGTGACCACCTCGGCCAGCGACTCGTACTTCTCGATGTGGTCGCCGGGCTTCTTCAACCAGGCCCCAATGGTGCCCTCAGTGACGCTCTCGCCCAACTGCGGCATCGTGACTTTTGCGATGTTTGCCATATCTCTCCTACTCCTGTATGTGCGGATCTTAATAGGCGGCCAGCTCGCGCATGGCGGCCACGATCTTATCCGTATTCGGCATGAACGCCGCTTCTTGCGCATGATTATACGGCATGGCGGGCACATCCGGCCCGGTCACGCGCATAATCGGGCCATCCAGGTATTCAAACGCCGCCTCGGCGATGCTGGCCGAGATTTCGGCGCCCCAGCCGCCGCTGCGATTGTCCTCGTACACCACCAGGCACTTCCCGGTTTTTTTCACCGATTCGAGAATCGTTTCGCGGTCCAGCGGGCTGATCGTCTGTACGTCGACCACCTCGACCGAGATGCCGTCCTTGGCCAGGATCTCGGCGGCTTCCATGCAGCGATAGTGCATCATGCCCCAGGCCACCGCGGTGAGGTGCCGGCCCTCGCGGCTCACCTTGCACTTGCCCAACTCGACGATATAGTCGCCCTCCGGCACGTCGCCCTTGATCAGGCGGTAGGCGCCCTTGTGCTCGAAATAGAGCACCGGGTCGGGGTGGCGGATGGCGGCCTTGAGCAGCCCCTTGGCGTCATACGGGTTGGACGGGATGACCACGATCAGCCCCGGCACATGCCCGAACAACGCCTCGACCGACTGGCTGTGATAGAGCGCGCCGTGGATGCCGCCGCCGTAGGGCGCGCGGATGACCATCGGCAGGCACCAGTCGTTGTTCGAGCGATAGCGGAAGCGCGCGGCCTCGCTGACGATCTGGTCGAAGGCCGGCATGATAAAGTCGGCGAACTGGACCTCGGCCACCGGGTGCATGCCGCCCGCCGACGCGCCGATGGCGACCCCGGCGATCAGCGACTCGGCCAGGGGGGTGTCGATCACCCGGTCGGGGCCGAACTGCTTGCTGAAGCCGTCGGTCACGCCGAAGACGCCGCCGCGCGGGCCCACATCCTCGCCAAACACCACCACGCGCTCGTCGCGCTCCATCTCCTCGCGCAACCCGTCGCGGATCGCCTCGATTAAAGTTTTGACCGCCATTCCGCGACCTCCTCCTCCGTGGCATAGACGTGCTTCAACAGATCTTCGGCGACGGGCGCCGGCGCCTGCTCCGCATAGTCGGTGGCCTCGTTTACTTCCGCGTCGATCTTGCGACGGATCTCCTCGTCGCCGGCTTCGCTCAGGATGCCGTGCTCCATGAGGTAGTGCTGGAAGAAGGCGATGGGATCGGCCTTACGGTCGGCCTCCTTCTCTTCCTTGGTGCGATACGTCCGGTCGTTGTCGTCGGAGGAGTGCGCGGTGAGGCGCAAGCAGCGCATCTCGATCAGGGTGGGGCCTTCGCCGCGGCGGGCGCGGTCGGCGGCTTCCTTGACCGCCTTGTAGCATTCGAGCGGGTTGAGGCCGTTGACGCCGACACCAGGCATGCCGTAGCCCGCGGCGCGCGCCACCAGGTTCTGGCCGCCCACCTGCAACGGCAGCGGCACGGAGATGGCGTAATGGTTGTTCTCGATGATGAACAGCACGGGCAGCTTATGGATGCCGGCGAAGTTCATCGCCTCGTGCCAGTCGCCTTCGGAGGTCGAGCCTTCGCCGCCGAACCCGGCGACGACGGCGCTGTTCTTGCGCATGAGCTTGTTGGCCAGGCCCACGCCCGCGGCGTGCAGCCACTGCGTGCCCACGGGGCTGCCGGTCGTGAGCACGTTGGCCTGGGAGAAGCCGTAGTGGCCGGGCATCTGGCGTCCGCCGGAATTCGGCTCCTCGGCCTTGGCGAAGAGGGAGAGCATGACCATGCGCGGGGTCTGGCCCAGGCAGAGCATCAGCCCCAGGTCGCGGTAATAGGGGACAAACCAGTCCTTGCCGCGCTCCAGGGCGAACGCCGTGCCGATTTGCGCGGCTTCCTGTCCCTGGCAGGAGATGACAAAGGCCGCCTTGCCCTGGCGGTTGAGTTGCCACATACGCTCGTCGAGCTTGCGCGCGAGTACCATGTAATAGTACATCTCGCGCAGGGTCTCGCCGTTGAGTCCCAGTTCTTCGTGCAACGGCCGCGCAGGCTGGCCTTTGGCTGCGCTCTGCCGTTTGGCTGTCGTGACCATCATGTCCTCCTGTCCAAAACCAGACGTTTAAAGTTTAAAGATGAATTTGTGCGCCGTCGATCATGCGGGCCGCTTCCCAGATCGCTTCGCTGACGGTGGGATGCGGGAAGGAGGCCGCGCCCACTTCCCAGGCCACAGCCTGCATAAGCTGGGCCACGGCGGGCGTGCCGATCAATTCGCTGGCGTTCGGGCCGATGATATGCACGCCCAGCACCTGGCCGTCCTCGGCCGCCACGACTTTGACGAAGCCGGTGGCCTCGGCATGCGTCTGCGCCCGCGCGTTCGCGCTGTAGGGGAACTTGGCCGTCTTGGCCCCGCCGCCCCGCGCCTTCGCCGCCTCCTCGGTCAGGCCGATGGAGGCGCATTCGGGCCAGGTGTAGGCCATGCGCGGGATGCGGGTGCGGTCCACCGGCAGCGGGCGCCGCCCGGCGATGGTTTCGGCCACGGTGATGCCTTCGAGCATCGCCTCGTGGGCCAGCATCATCCCGCCGATCAGGTCGCCGATGGCGTAGACGCCGTCCACATTGGTGCGCCCGAATTCGTCGGCGGCGACGAAGCCGTCCGCCATGTTCAGGCCCAGCCCTTCCACGCCCGCGCCGGTGCGGGGCGTCGAGCCGGTGCCGATCAGGGCGCAGGCCACGTCTACTGTCTTGTCCTTGCCCAGGCGCACGCGCAGGCCCTCGCCCTGCTGCTCGAAGTCGCCGGCGCTCAACGTCGTGCCGGTTTGCACCTTGAGCAGCTTGCGCCCGACCAGGCGCTCCAACTGCTTGCCCACCTCGGGGTCGAAGCCGGGCAGCAGGTGCGCGCCGGGTTCGACGAGCGTGACCTGCGCGCCGAGCGTGGCGAGCAGGAACGCCCACTCGGTGTTCCAGGCGCCCGATCCGACGACCAGCACCGAGGCGGGCACGGCAGGCAGCGCCAGCACCTGGTCGGTGTTGAGGATGCGCTGCCCGTCAAAGGGCAGGCCGTCGAGCGGGCGGGAATCGGCGCCGGTGGCAAGCACGAGGTGGTCACAGGTCAGCCGTTGGGCCGCGCCGCCGTCCGCGGGCGTGTACTGCACTTCGCGCGGCCCGGCGACCTGGGCGGTGCCGTTGAGTTGGGTGACTTTGTACTTCTTGAACAGCGACTCGACGCCGCGGTGCAGTTGCCCGACGATCTTATCCTTGCGCGCCTGCATGGTCGCGTAGTCGAACGATACGTCGCCGGTCTGAATGCCGTGCTCGGCGGCGCGGCGGATGGTGCTGAGGGCCAGCGCGCTTTGCAGCAGCGCCTTGGTGGGGATGCAGCCGCGATGGAGGCAGAGGCCGCCCACTTTCTCGCGCTCGATGATCGCCGTGCGGAGGCCGAGTTGCGCGGCGCGGATCGCGGTGGGATAGCCGCCGGTGCCGGCGCCGATCACGAGCACATCGAAATGGGACGTAGAATCGCCCGCGGCGGACGCATCCGCCGGTGCGCGGGTTTGTGGTTCAGCCACGCTGCTGGCCTCCTTGCCCTGGGCTGGGTCGCGTGCGGTGCGCCGGCCTGAAGCCAGCGCGCGACCCCGGCGTAATTGGCGGAGCCGCGCTGTAGTGTATCACAAGTCGGCGCGCCTTGTCAAAGTTGGGCGGGCCTAACCCCCCGGCCCCCTTCCCGGCGCGGGAAGGGGGAGACGGGCGAGGGTTATGCTATGGAGGGCCGGCTTAGAAGAAGTCGGGCAGGTAGGGCCGGGGGCCGGCGAAGACGGCTTCGGCCTGGGCCAGGGCGGCGAGGTCGTGGACCGTGAGCAGGCCCAGGTCTGCCGCCTGGGTGGGCGTCAGATAGCCGGTGTAGAGCTGGCCCAGCACGCGCTCATCGAGGCTCAGGGCCGGGGCGATGCGAGTGGGCGCCCATGATCCCGCGCCGTCGTTCACCGCCAGTTGGCCGCTCACCGGCGGGGTGTCGCCGTGGACCGGCGTGACCTGCAAGGCCAGGCTCGCCGTGACGCCCGCCGGGTAGCGCCGGGCTTCGAGCGCCGCGGGCACGTCCAGGATGCGCAGCATGAAGCCGGGGTCCACTTCCACCTTGATGCGCGGATCGTCCAGCAGGGCCAGTAGGCGCCCGGCCTCCGGCTGATCGACGGTGATTTCCTGCGCCTGGCTGTCGTGGTTGCGCAGGAAGCCGAACACGGCCCGCAGCGCCGTACCGTCCAGCGCCATCATTTCGCGGATCTGCACCTGGCGGGTCCAGGGCGCCGTCTCCTTGAAGGTGTATATCACATAGGCGCGCGGCGCCCCGGCGGGGTCGCGCCAGTAGTAGATGTTGGCCGGGCGGCTCACCTTGCGGCGGCGCCAGTGGGTCGCGTCGCGCACCAGGGGGCCGCTGCGCCCCGGCGCCCAGGCATCGTAGATGCCCATCAGGATCGCCAGGTCGGCGTCGGACACCGCCGGCTGGTCGCCGGGTTTGGGCAGGTCGGTGGTCACGGCCACGGCGTGCCAGGACCCGGTGGGCCGGACAACGGGCAGGCGCTCAATCGGGATGGTGTATTGCAGGTTGTCCGAGACATGCGCCCAGCCGTAGCGCTTGTAGAAGGGGAAGTAGA
>CBJNAR010000367.1:0-4904 GCA_966434075.1 uncultured bacterium | reverse complement strand
GTTCGCCGTGGCGGGCGTGGTCTCCGGTGTCCCGGTGGCCGGGGCCACCGGCCCCTCAGGCGTCGTGCCGGGCGTCAGCGGCAGCGACTCAGTGCCGCTGAGGGTGCCGGTGCTGGTCGGCGGCGAGGGCGCGGGCACGATGGTCGCCGGGATGGGCGTGGCCGTCGGCTGCGCGATGGGCGGCGTGGTCAACCAGCTCTTGAACGGCTCGATCAACGTGTTGTTGAGCAGATAGACCGCGGTGCTGCCCTGCGGGCGCGCATAGTAGGCCGAGCCGTCCACATTGGGCTTGCCGACGAGCAGTTCGGCCTTGGGCACGGTGGCGCCACTGAGCACCAGCGTGACCGTCAGCGCGGGGCTGTCCAGGCCGTACTGGGCCAGATCGGTCACGTTGTCGCCGATCTTGGAGCGGGCCTCGGCCTTCTTGAACGGGTCGGTCGCCTGGCTGATCTGGAGATCGTCGGCGGGCTGTTGCACCGGCGCGGTGATCTCCCACTTGCCGTCCTTGACCTGCAAGGTCACGGTGCTGGTCGGGCTTTGCACGGTCACACCCTGGACCGTGGCGGCGCCGTAGTCCCAGACCGGGTAGGTCGGCTCAGGCGTGGGCGTGGGCGGCGTGGCCGGGTTGGCAGTCAGCCAGTAGCTGATGCCGGCCAGCACCAGGAACACCACGCCGAGCACAATGATACTTCGATTACGTCCGGTCATCGATTACCTCCTCCGCCACCACACGAGACCGCCACCCAACAAGATCAGGACCGGCAGGAACACGATGGTGCTCCAGGCGATCAGGCTTTGCTGCTGCTCGGTCATGGTGAGTTGCCGCGGAGTGGTATCCTTGGGCCGAACGGAGATGCGCTCTTCCGACTGCGAGAGCCAGTTGACGGTGTTGTTGAACATGTCGAGGTTGCCGGGCGCCTGCGAAATCAACTGGTCGGACAGCATATCGTAGTCGCCGATCACCGCCAGGCGCGTGACCTGGGGCTTGGTCGTTTCGGTGCTGGTGAAGTTGCCGGTGTCTTCCACCGTCTGCTCCACGGCCACAGCGATGTTCATCGGCGCCTGCGGGCCGTTGGGCTCGAGCGCCAGTTGCGACTGGTTGCCGGAGGCGTCGGCCTTGATCACGGCATACTGCGCGGTGTTGCTGCTCTGGATATACGGCGTGGTAGTGAAGCCGGTGATCGTCGTGGTCGCCACGACAATCGGCTCGGCGGCGCCGTAGATCGTCGGCACGTTGTTCATGTCGCGGGTAATGGTGCTGCTGGGGTAGGTCAGCACGAGCAACTGCGTCGGCGAGTTGCCCCACAGGCTGTTGCGGTCCTGGTCGACGATGATGCCCCGCGCCTCGGACAGGCCGTACTTCTGCAACAGGGCCGCCGGCAACGGCGCGGCCAGCGGGTCGCCGATCAGCAGCACATGGCCGCCGTGGTCGAGGTAGTCCATGAGCGCGCGCACGGCGTTATCGGGGAGCGGCTGGTTCTCGGGCGACGGCGGTACGATCATCACGTTCACGTCCGTGACCGAGATGGTCGGGCTGACGACGAGGTTATAGGTCGGCAGCACCGTGTAGTTCTCGGTGTCGAGGCCGCGGCGGACCAGAGTGGCGGCGAGCGCCTGCTGGCTGCTGCCCGCGAAGTCGAGCACCGAGGGCACGTTCAAGATCGCCACCGTTTTCTGCGTGCTACTGCGCAGGCGCAGCAGAGCGCCGGTGAAGTTCTCCTCGCTGGTGCTGTCGGCGGTCTCGTGGCGCACGCCGTTGTCGAAGACCACCACGTCGTAGCGCGTGAGCCCGTAGCGGTTGGCCTGGGCCAGCGCCACGTCGGGGTTGACAAACTCCACCTTGAGTTTGTTCGAGTACTTCTGATATTCCTTCAGCAGGTTCTCGGCATCGCGCTGCTGGCTGATCTCGGTGCCGGTGGTGCCGAAGAAGCCGTAGGCGGTGACGGTGCCGGTCAGTTCCTGCACCGCGCGGATCGACTGCGGCGAGAGCGAGTTTTGCTGGCCCTCGGTCAGGTCGGTGCGCAGGATGGGGCTGGGCGCGCGCTTGACGATCTCGCCGTAGATGATGTTGATCGCCACGATGATGCCGAAGCCCAGGGCCAGCAACAGCACGGTGCTCAGAATGGTGCGCGTGCCCTGGCCGGACACGATGTCGATGATGCCCTGCGGGTTCATCAGGCCGAAGGTGCCGATCGCCAGCAAGCCGAGGATCAGCAAGACCTTGGCCGGCAGGTCGAAGTTATTGCCGGTCACGCCCCAGTACAGCAGGTAGCCGATCAACATGATCAGGCCGAACCAGCCCGCGGCATTGGCGATCAGGGCGCGGTTGGAACTGAGGTCGGAGGCCGGCACGGATTGCGGGTTGCTGCTCATTGGCGGGCTCTCCGTGCTTCCATGACCTGGACGGTGGCGAACAGCGCCGCCGCCATCAGGCTGAGATAGAACAAGACATTACTGAAGTCGATCACGCCCTTGCCGAAGTCGTCGAAGTGGGTCGTGACCGAGAGCGCGGCCAGGCGGTTGCCCAGGTCGCCGGAGATGACCGGCGTGATGAAGCCGATGATCCAGAGCGCCAGCAGGGCGATGAAGGCCACGATGTAGGCGATGATCTGGTTGCCGCTGAGCGACGAGGTGAACACCCCGATCGCCAGGAAGGCGGCGCCCATCAGGAACAGGCCCAGGTAGCCGCTAAAGATCGGCCCCATGTCGGGGTTGCCCAGCAGGCGCAGGATCAGCGGGTAGAAGAAGGTGACGATGATCATGCCGAGCCAGAAGAGGGTCGCGCCCAGGAACTTGCCCAGCACGACTTCCCACTCGCGCACCGGCGAGGTCATCAGCAATTCCCAGGTGCCGCTGCCCTGCTCCTCGGCCAGCAGGCGCATGGTCAGCGCGGGGCCGATAAACAGCAGCAGCACTTCGACGGTGCTGAACCAGTCCTGCATCGTCGCCTGCTGGCTCTGCAACACGCCCAGCGCGAAGAACAGGCCCACGCCGAACAGCCAGAAGGCCAGGGCCACATAGCCGATGGGCGAGACGAAATACGAGCGGAGTTCCTTGACCGCGATGGTCCACATGTTTCTCACTTGCGGCCGCCTTTCCGCGGGCGCGCCGGCGCCGGGGCACTCGGGGCCGCCGCTTCGGCTTCGGCTTCCGCCGCCGCGGCTTCCGCCTCTGCCGCCGCTTCATCGGCCACCGCTTCATAGGCGACCTCCTGCTCCTCGTAGGCTTCGTCCTCGCCCTCGACATAGAGGTCAGCCTCGTCCGGTTCCTGCATCGGCTCTTCGGCGGCGGTCACGCGCAGGAAGACATCTTCCAGGCTCATGCTGACCGAGCGGAGTTCGAGCAGTTCCCAGTTATTGGCGACGATGGCCTGGGCCAGCCGCGGGCGCAGGTCCGATTGCGGCGTGCTGACCACTTCAAAGGTGGTGACACCGGGCGCATCGTTCAGGTTGGTTTGGGGCAGGGCGCTCTCCACGTTGGGCAGGGCGGCCAGTGCGGCCATGACGTTGTCGCGCGGCCCGCGCACCATCACCTGCACCCGCTCGTTGCCCCCGCCCACGTCCTGGGCCAGGTGCAGCGGCGTATCGACCGCCACCAGGCGCCCGCGGTTGATGATCACCACGCGCGTGCAGGTCATCGAGACTTCGGGCAGGATATGGGTCGAGAGGATCACGGTGTGATCTTCCGCCAGCGACTTGATCAGCTCGCGGATCTCGATGATCTGGCGCGGGTCGAGGCCCACCGTCGGCTCGTCGAGAATCAGCACCGCCGGGTTGGCGATCAGGGCCTGAGCCAGGCCCACGCGCTGGCGGTAGCCTTTGGACAGCCGGCCTATCGGCTTCTGGGCGACATCGTCGATGCGCACCTGTTCCATGACCGTCTGGATGCGCTCGCGCCGCTCGGTCCCGTTGCGCAGGCCCTTGAGTTTGCCCATGAAATCGAGATAATCGTAGGGGGTCATGTCGGTATACAGGGGCACCGTTTCCGGCAGATACCCGACATTGCGGCGCACATCCAGCGATTGCTTACTCACATCATAGCCGTTGACGTACACGGTGCCACTTGTCGCGGGCAGGTAGCCAGTGATAATCCGCATGGTGGTGGATTTCCCGGCCCCGTTGGGACCGAGGAAACCAAGGATTTCGCCTTTTTGCACCGTGAAGCTGATATCCTGGATCGCTGGACTGGGCCCGTAGTACTTGATCAGATGATCGACCTCGATCATGCTCGGGGTTCCGTCCTTTCAGCACAAAGAATTCCGACACCTGGGTTCCGAGAGGCGACAATCGCCACCGCTCCCGGGCAGGCAAGGGGCGGAGCTAGCCACGGCCAAAAAAATTAGCCACGGTCGTGGCGCATCTCGCAAACATCAGTGTAGCGGGCAGCCATAGCTCCCAAATTCGGATTCTAAACGAAGGCCCCCCCTTTGTCAAGGCGCCGCTGCGTCGGCGGAGGGCTGCAACAGGGCATCCATGCTGTCGAAAGCGTGCCGCAAATGGGGGATGACAATCGACCCGCCGACCACCAGGGCCACGTTGAACGCCTCCACCAGTTCGGGTTCGGTCACGCCCGCGCGCACGCACTGGATGATGTGATAGTCGATGCAATCGTCGCAGCGCAGCACCATCGAGGCTACCAGCCCAAGCAATTCCTTCGTGCGGGCGTCGAGTGCGCCGTCGGTATAGGCGGCGCTGTCGAGGTTGAAGAAGCGCTTGATGCCCAGGTGATCGCTCGCCAGGATGCGCGCGTTTTGCCGCTCGCGCTCCCGCCGGAAGCGCTCCAGCCGTGCTTGAATTTCATCCATTTTTCTTACCTTTCTCGCCCGCCGGCAGGGGCCCTGCGGAACAGGGCCCCTGCCTTTCTAACGAGCGATTGCTACTTTATATCTCACTCCCCCGCCGCAC
>CBJNAR010000366.1:0-4914 GCA_966434075.1 uncultured bacterium | reverse complement strand
GGACACGAACGAGGACTTCAACCCCTCGTTCAGCGCGTCCAAGCACGAGCGCGCATGGATCCTGACCTACCTGGGCGGCTTTTACCAGGACCAGCTCATCGCCGATGTGCTGCACCAGGTGAAGGGCGGCAAGGAGGCCACGGTCTACTGCTGCGCGCCCGGTCCCGGCGCGGGCGCGGGGCTGATCGCGGCCAAGGTCTACCGGCCGCGCATGTTCCGCAACCTGCGCAACGACTCGCTCTACCGCCTGGGCCGCAACGCCCTGGACGCCGAGGGCAAGGCCACCCGCGCCCGGCGCGAACTGCTGGCAATGCGCAAGCGCACCGACTTCGGCCAGGAGCTGCTGCACGGCGCATGGCTCGCCAACGAGTTCCGCACCATGCAGCGGCTGTATGAGGAGGGCGCCGCCGTGCCCCGCCCCATCAGCCACAGCGAAAACGCCATCCTGATGGAGTACCTGGGCGAGGCCGGGCGTCCGGCGCAGGTCCTGCACCACGTCGCCCTGCGCGCCGAGGAAGCCCGTCCGCTGTTCGACCAACTGATCCACAACATCGACCTGATGCTGGGCGCCGACTGCGTTCACGCCGACCTGTCGGCGCACAACATCCTCTACTGGGACGGCGCGGTCAAGATCATCGACTTCCCGCAGGCGGTCGATCCCTACACCAACCCGGAAGCCTACCCGCTGTTTGCCCGCGACGTGCTGCGCGTCTGCCAGTACTTCGCCCACTACGGCATCACGACGGACCCGGCCCGGCTGGCCCGCGACCTCTGGGCGCGCCACATCCCCACGGCCTGAGTTCGCGGCGCGGCGCCCCCGGTCCCATCCCTGTCGTGGGGATCGCGCCGGGGGCGCCGCTTTCCCAAATATTCATCGCCATTAACCGAGATTTTGACCGGCCTGTGCTATGCTGAAAGAGGCGCGGTGCCAGGCCCTGGTCCGGGCGCCGCGCGGGGCCGGGAATGTGCTAGAATGACGCAGCGCGATCGCGCTGTCGCGACGAAAGCCCGGCTTGTTTCGCTGGACCAAGGAGGCTCCCCCATGATGATCGATGCAGATCCCGCAACGCTAGGCCAGCAGTGGGCCCACGACACCCGCTGGCACGGAATTACACGCCCCTACTCTCCGGATGACGTTCTCCGGCTGCGCGGATCCATCCCGATTGAATACACTCTGGCGCGCCGGGGCGCCGAGCGGCTCTGGCACCTGCTACAAACCGAACCCTATGTCGCCACGCTGGGCGCACTGACCGGCAACCAGGCCGTGCAGCAGGTCAAAGCCGGGCTGCAAGCGATCTATCTCAGCGGCTGGCAGGTGGCCGCCGACGCCAACCTGGCCGGGCAGATGTACCCGGACCAGAGCCTGTATCCGGCCAACAGTGTCCCCGCCGTGGTGCGCCGGATCAACCAGGCGCTGCAACGCGCCGATCAGATCGACCACGCCGAGGGGCGGAACGGCACCTACTGGTTCGCGCCCATCGTCGCCGACGGCGAGGCCGGGTTTGGCGGCCCGCTGAACGTCTTTGAACTGACCAAGGCCATGATCGAGGCGGGCGCCGCAGGCGTCCACTACGAGGATCAGCTTGCGTCGGAGAAGAAGTGCGGGCATATGGGCGGCAAAGTACTGATCCCGACCATGCACGCCATCCGGCACCTGGTGGCGGCCCGCTTTGCTGCCGATGTCATGGGCGTGTCCACGGTGCTGCTGGCGCGCACCGACGCCAACGCCGCCACGCTGCTCACCAGCGACATCGACCCCCGTGACCAGCCGTTCCTGACCGGCGAACGCACCGCCGAGGGCTTCTACCGCATCCGCAACGGCATCGACACGGCCATCGCACGCGGGCGGGCCTACGCGCCGTTCGCCGATCTGCTGTGGTGCGAAACCGCCGAACCAAGCCTGCCCGAAGCCCGCCGCTTCGCCGAAGCGATCCATGCCGCATACCCCGGCAAGCTCCTGGCTTATAACTGCTCGCCGTCGTTCAACTGGCAGAAGAAGCTCGACGCGGGCACGATCGCCCACTTCCAGCGCGAACTCGGCGCGCTGGGCTACCGGTTCCAATTCGTCACCCTGGCCGGGTTCCACGCGCTCAACTATGGGATGTTCACGCTGGCCCACGACTACCGCGAACGCGGCATGGCGGCCTATTCCGAGTTGCAGCAGGCCGAATTCGCCGCCGAGGCGAGCGGCTACACGGCGACGAAACACCAGCGCGAAGTCGGCACCGGCTACTTCGATGAAGTGGCCCAGGTGATCGCGGGCGGCGAGTCGTCCACGACGGCCCTGGCCGGATCGACCGAGCGGGAACAGTTTCATTAGTTGGCGGTGAGCAGGCCGCCCGCGCCGGGACTGATCCGGCGCGGCGGCAGGAGGATACCCCGTGTGTTGTCGGAAAGGGACCTGACCGGGCGCGACTCCGCGCCGCTAGACCTGCCCGCGATGGACCCCGCCGCCGGGGCGGTCGCGGAAGAGAGCGCGGAGGCCATTCGCGCGGCCTTTGCCGCCTACCAGTCACGCTTCCAGGAGATCACCCGGCAGGCCCGGCGGCGCTTTGCCCAGTGCGATTGGCATAGCCTGCAGGCCGATGCCGCTCGCCGGCTGGACCTCTATAACGAGCATGTGCGGCGGACCGTAGCCGCGCTGGCGGCATCCCTGGAGGTCTACCAGCGCGATAAGCCCTTCTGGACCGCCGTCAAAGCCTGCTACAGCGCCGTCAACGCAGCACGCGAGGACCGCGAACTGGCCGAGACTTTCTTTAATTCGGTGTCGATGCGCCTGGTGGCGCCCCGCGCCATCGACCCGGAGATCGAATACGTCGATCTCGAACCCCTCATGCTGCCGCCCCCGCTCGAAAAAGAGATCTACCGCGTCCACCCGGCGGGCGAGCCCACCACCGCGCTGGTCGCCGACCTGCTGGCAGCCTACGACCTCGGCATCGCTTATGAGGACCGGGATCGCGATGCGCGGTTAGTGGCCGCCGCGATCGACGCCCGCTTGCACGACCTGGGCCAGGACGGGCGCATGCAGCTTATCGAGATGGCCCGCCCCATCTTCTACCGGGGCAAAGGGGCCTATCTGGTGGGCCGCATCGCGACCCGCAACCATTATGTGCCCCTGGTGCTGGTGCTGTTGCACGGACCAGGCGGGGTCTACGTGGACGCCGTCTTGCTGACCGAGGACGATGTCAGCATCGTGTTCAGCTTCACGCGGGCCTACTTCCATGTCGATACCGAATACCCCGCGGCGCTCGTCGGCTTCCTGAAGTTGATCGTGCCGCGCAAGCACGTCGCCGAGATCTACATTTCGATTGGCTACAACAAGCACGGCAAGACCGAACTCTACCGTGACCTGCTGCGCCATCTCGCCGGCTCGACCGACCGTTTCGAGATCGCCCCCGGCGCGCGCGGCATGGTCATGACCGTGTTCACGCTGACCTCCTACGACGTCGTCTTCAAGATCATCAAGGACCAGTTCGATTATCCCAAGACGACCACCCGTCGCGAGGTGCAGAGCCGCTATCAACTGGTGTTTAAACACGACCGCGGGGGCCGGTTGGTGGACGCCCAGGAATTCGAGCACCTGCGCTTCGCCAAATCCCGCTTTGCGCCCGACCTGCTGGCCGAATTGCTGAACGTGGCGGCCAATACTGTCAGCGTGGACGGCGAGGAGGTGGTGATCAAGCATCTCTACACCGAGCGCCGGCTCACGCCGCTCGATCTCTACCTGCGCCAGGTGGACCCCGCCGACGCCACGGCGGTGGTAATGGATTACGGCCAGGCCATCAGGGATCTCGCGGCCACGAATATCTTCCCCGGCGACCTGCTCTTGAAGAACTTCGGCGTCACCCGCCACCGCCGGGTGGTGTTCTACGACTACGACGAGCTCTGCCTGCTCACCGACTGTCGCTTCCGCGAGATGCCCCCGCCCGCCGACCCGGATGAAGATATGGCCGCCGAACCCTGGTTCTCGGTCGACGAAAACGACGTGTTCCCGGAGGAGCTGGTCACCTTCCTGGGCTTGCCGCCGCCGTTGCGGGCGATCTTCGCCCCGGCCCACGGCGATCTGTTCGGGGTGCCTTTCTGGGCGCAGTTGCAGGCCCGGCTCGCGGCGGGCGAGGTCATCGACATCCTCCCCTACAAGCCCAGCCACCGGCTCCAACCGGCAGCCGGCGGCCAGGGGTGATTTTCGCTCTTGGTGGCTACGGAGCTTGCTGGTCGCCGGTTTCGCTGGGACCAGAGGTCTCAGCGCTGGCGGGAAAGACGACCTTGCGATAAACCTCGGCCATCGGCAGGTCACAACCGATGGCCGGCAGGCGCACCACCGCCGCCGAGTCGGTGGTCGCGATCAGCACCCAACTCCTGCCCGCACGGACAAAATTCTCCACAAGCATGGTATTCTGGGCCACGAGGACGTACTCCTGCACGGAGGGCAAGTCCTGGTAGTAGCCGAACTTCTTGCCGCGATCATAGGCTTCGGTGGCGGGGGAATGCACTTCGATGATTAATGTCGGGTTTAGCAGGGTATCTTCCTGGGTATCTTCAAACTGCTGCTCCCCGCAGACCACAGTGAGGTCGGGATACACGTAGACGCCCGCCGCTTCGACTTTTACACGCTGGTCACTGCCGTAGGTCTCACAGAGTCCATCCAGCGTTTGGGTACTCAGCATCCGCGCCAGGTTCATGGTGATGCGGTTATGCACATGGGTGGTTCCGCCCACGGCGACGACCAGTCCGGCCAGGTTATCATCGTCAGGGGCATCGCCCATGGCTCGGATCTGCCCGTCGATGTATTCGTGCTTAGAGGGAGACTGCCGCTCATAGGCCAGGTACTCCTCCGGCGTGTAGCGGCGCCCCGGACGCGGCGCATCCATAGCCTCTCCTTTCTGATGGTTCTCGATCATTACGGTATATCCT
>CBJNAR010000365.1:0-4921 GCA_966434075.1 uncultured bacterium | reverse complement strand
GGGTCATCCCCGGCGGCCATATAGCGCGGCTCATCGAGCAGCGGGAAGAGGTGCTGCTTGCTGTAGCTGCCGAGCAGGTCGCCGTTGGGGGCAAGCACATAGCTGGTGTTGTAGATCCGGCCGGCGCGGCTCTCGGCAATCGACCCGGCCACCAGCGTGACTCCCAGGCGCGCGGCCAGTTCGCGCAGCCAGTGTACCGTTTCGCCGTCGCGCGGCTCGGCCAGGCCGGGCATGGCGGGCCAGTTGTAGCCGGTGGTCCAGAGCTCGGGGAGCAAGATGGCCTGCGCGCCGTGCCGCGCGGCTTCAACGATCCGGGCCTCGGCGCGCACACAGTTTTTGCGCACCTCGCCGGAGCAGACTTCCATCTGCACAACTGCTACATCCAGGGTTGCCATCGCGCACCTCGCTTTCCTGCTGCCGGCCACGCCGGGGGCCTCCGTGTTCTCGAAGGTGCCGCGCCGGCTAATGCGCGCGGCTAAGGGGTATTATAGCATAGCGTTGCACCAGCGGACAACTGCGGGCGAGTGTGGTATAATGAGCCCCGTAATTTCGAGACAGCAGGGTGCAGCGGTGGCGGCGCGCACCCAGGTGGAGGGTGACGGTCCTCCACACGGCGGGGTCCCGCGCACCGGTGCGCGACTTCCCCTATCGATCCGGCGCGCGCAGAGTCGTCCACGGCCACAAAGCCTCCGCGGCGCGGTTCTTGCTTGGCTGCCTGCAGTTTGCACCACCAGGCCCGTCCCCCCGGTACGGCGGGACCTCTATCCAGGCAACGAGCCTAGGCGATCGCTGATCACAACGGGAGCTTTTCCGTGCGCAGTAACCAACCTGTTCCTGATGCTGTAAAGAGGGCGGTCCCCATCCCACGGGATACGCGCCCCAGCTACACGCGCGAATATCTACAACGCCGGCCCCTGCGCTGGCCGCTGGTCGTCACCCGCATGCTGATCGATGTGACGCTGGTCAATCTCGCGTTCATCCTGGCCTACTACGCGCGCTACGAACTCCACCTGTTCAAAGGCGTGCAACCGGAGTCCGACCTGCCGCTGTCGTGGTTTCTCCCGCTGCAAGCGCTGCTCAGTGTGGTGACGCTCTCCGTGTTCTACTTCCGCGGGCTATATGCCCAGCCGCGCGGCGCGTCCTGGGTGGACCAGATCAGCAAAATCGCCGGCGCGTTGCTGACCAGCGTCGCCATTGTGATCATGGGCAACCTGCTGATTAGCCCGGTGCTCAATTCCCGCCTCATCTTCCTCTACTTCTATGCCAGCGCGCTGCTCGTCTTCGGCGCCGAGCGCTTTGTGCTCAAGCGCCTGCGCATGCTGCTCTGGAAATACGGTATCAACATCCGGCGCGTGCTGGTGGTGGGCGCGAGCTATGCCGGCCAGCGCATCATGAAGGACCTGATGGAGCGGCCCGATCTGGGTTATGCCCTGTCGGGCTATGTCGAGGACGACACCGATGAGGCCTGGACCGTGCCGATGAACGGCCATGGCTACCCCGCGCGCCTGGGCCGCGTCACCGATGTCGACCAGGTGATCAGTGCTGGGCAGATCGACGAGGTGATCGTCGCCCTGCCGGCCACCAGCCACAACCAGATCGTCGAAGTGATCGAACGCTGCCAGAGCAACCATGTCAGTTTCCGCCTGATCCCCGACCTGTTTGAGATTCGCTTCAACCAGGTGCAGATCGACGCGCTCAACGGCATCCCGCTCATCGGTCTGAAGGAAGTGGCCCTGCGCGGCGGCAACCTGTGGCTCAAGCGCACGCTCGACATCCTCATGGCGATGGTGGTGATCGCCGTGACTTCGCCGATCATGCTACTGATCGCCATCCTCATCAAGCTGGAGCGCCCGCGCGGGCCCGTCTTCTTCAAGCAGGAGCGCGTCGGCTACGGCGGGCGGCGCTTCCTGTGCTATAAATTCCGCTCGATGCGCCCGGATGCCGAGCAGCTAAAAGACCAGCTCATGGCGTATAATGAGGCCAGCGGGCCGATCTTCAAGATGAAGAACGATCCGCGGGTGACGCGCGTGGGCCGGTGGTTGCGGCGCACCAGCCTGGACGAAATGCCCCAGGTGTTCAACATCCTGGCCGGCGACATGAGCTGGGTGGGACCGCGCCCGCCGGTGCCAAGCGAAGTTGAGCAGTATAATGAGTGGCACCGGCGCCGGCTGGAGATCACGCCCGGCCTGACGGGCCTGTGGCAGGTCAGCGGGCGCAGCGATCTTTCGTTTGACGAGATGGTGAAGCTCGACCTGTATTATGCGGAGAACTGGTCGCTGGGGTTTGACATCAAGATCATCTTGATGACCATTCCGGCGGTGCTCAAGGCTAGAGGAGCGTATTAGGATCGTGCGGGATCACTGGCGCAAGATGCGCGATAAGGACGCGGCATGAGGGTTGCCCTGGTCCACGATTACCTCAACCAGTACGGCGGCGCGGAAAAGGTCCTGGAAGCCCTGCACGACCTCTACCCCAACGCACCGGTGTACACCTCGGTCTATGCGCCCGACAGCATGCCGGCGCACTTCCGCGACTGGACGATCCACACCTCGTTCATGCAGCACCTGGGCGTGTTTCGGCGGCGGCACCAGTTGGGGTTGCTGCTCTACTCCACCGCGTTCGAGCGCTTCGACCTGACCCGCTACGACCTGGTGATCAGCAGCAGCAGCGCCTGGGCCAAGGGCGTCATCACCGGGCCGCACACGTTGCACGTTTGCTACTGCCACGCGCCGATGCGCTTCGTCTGGCACTATCACGAGTATCTGCGCGGCGAAAGCATCGGGCCGCTGGGGCGCATGATCTTGCCATTTATCCTCGGCTATGTTAGACTCTGGGATGAAGTGTCGGCGCAGCGCGCCGACTCGTACATTGCTAACTCACGCGAAGTCGCCCGGCGGATCAGCAAGTATTACCGGCGCACGGCCACGGTGATCAACCCGCCGGTGGATCTCTCCAACTACGAAGTCGCCCCGAGCTACGACGACTATTTCCTGGTCGTCTCGCGCCTGGTCCCCTACAAGCGCCTGGATATCGTCATCGAAGCCTTTAACCAGATGGGACTCCCGCTCAAGGTGGTGGGCCGCGGGCGGCAGCGCGAGGCGTTGGAATCGGCCGCCGGCCCCAACATCGAGTTCCTGGGCGCCGTGACGCAAGAGGAGCTCCGCCGGCTCTACGCCCGCTGTCGCGCGCTGGTCTGGGCCGAGGCCGCCGACTTCGGGATCGCGCCGGTGGAAGTTCAGGCGTCGGGGCGCCCTGTCATCGCCTACGCGGCGGGTGGTGCGCTGGAGACGGTGGTGGCCGGCGAGACAGGCTGCTTCTTCCACCAGCAGACGGCGGAGGCACTGATCGCGGCGGTGCAGAGCTTTGACGCTGCCCGGTTCGACCCGGCCCGCATCCGCAGCCATGCCGAGCAGTACGATGTCAGTGTGTTCAAGCGCCGCATGGCCGAGTACATCGACGCGGCGCTGGCCGACCGCCACCAGTATGAAGGACCGCACGCCCGGCTGAACGGCCAGTACGCGCCCGCGCAAGACGGCGACGAGACCCTGGTCCATTCGTCGCGCGAGCCGGGCGCGTACAGTTTGCCGAGCTAAGAAAGGACCGCCTCGCTTGGAACTGCGCCAGTACATAGCCGTCGTGCGACGGCGCTGGCCGCTGGTGGCAATCATCGTCGTCCTCAGCGCGCTGTTCAGCCTGGGCCTGCTGCTGACTCAGAAGCCCACCTACACGGCTTTCGTCCGCCTGTCGATGCGCCAGCAGAGCCTGCCCGCGGCGGCACCGGTCGCCGGGCAGCCCGGCTTTTTCACCTACGACAACTACTACAACTGGGTCTCCAGCGAGTACGCCAGCGACGATTACACCCAGATTGTGCCCAGCCAGGCCTTCGCGGCGCGCGTGCTCGATAAACTCAAAGCCCAGTACCCGGCACTGACCGCCGGCGCGATCCAGGGCGGCCTGGCGGCCGACCGCAAACAGCGCGAGTTGACGATCTCGGCGGCGAGCAGCGACAGCGGCCTCGCAGTGGCAATCGCGCGGGCCGCCGGGCAGGTACTGACCGACATGAGCGTGCCCACGGCCACCGCGCCCAACACAAACGGCGTGGCGATCCACGACAACATACTCTTCGCCGTGCTCGATGAGCCGGCGGGCGCGGCGTCGAACCAGGCGCGCCAGCGGCTGAACGCGGCCCTGGCCGTGGCCGTCGGGCTGGCCCTCGGGCTGGCGCTCGCGTTCTTACTCGAATACCTGGACAACAGCCTGCGGGACAGCGCGGATGCCGAGCGCGTAACCGGTCTCCCGGTGCTCGGCGCGATCCCCGGCCCGCGCTAGACGGTATACTGATGCAACTTGAACTCCGCGATTATCTAAATGTGCTGATCAAACGCTGGTGGGTTATCCTGCTGGTGGTGATCGGCGCGGCGGCGGCGGGCCTGGGTTACAGCCTGACCCAGACGCCGATCTACCGGGCCCAGGTGCAGATGGAAGCCATCCCCAACCGGCCCGATAACGGCCTGGTCGAGTACCTGATCAAGAGCCTGCCCAGCTACGTCACCGGCCTCCAGTCGCGCGACTTCGTAAACAGCGTGCTGGTGAACGCGCAGATCGGCGATGCAAACGCCGACACCGTGCTGGGGGCGATGAAGGTCCAGGCCCAGCCCGATCTCCATGTCATCGTGCTGACGGTGGACGACAGGGATCCGGCGAAGGCGGCGGCGCTCGCCAATGCCCTGGCCGACGCCTATGTGCTGCGGAAGAACGCCGAGGCCCAAACCCAGCAGAGCGACCAGAAGATCTTTCTACAGAAGGTCGATACGGCCCGCCCGCCGGAGCAGCCCGTGTCGCCCAATAAGAAACTGAATACGGCGGCGGCGGCGGTGCTGGGGCTGGTGCTGGGCCTGCTGCTGGCCTTCGGCCTGGAGTT
>CBJNAR010000364.1:0-4923 GCA_966434075.1 uncultured bacterium | reverse complement strand
GTTCATGGAGACGACGTTGACGATGCTGCCGCGCCCGCCGCTCGCCAGCCAGGACGTGCCCGGCCAGAGTACCGTGATCCCCCTGCGCCAGGTCGGCCCCGATGCCTACGGCTACATGGTCAGCGACAACACCGAGCCGAACGGGCCGCCGTATAACTACATCGCCGCCGGCAATGTGCTGCCCGATATGACCGGCGATGAGGTCACGCAGACCATTACCCTGCCGTTCGCCGTGACGATCTACGACCGCACCTCGTTCACGCTGACCCTCGACGCCAACGGGATCGCTTATATCCCGCAGGGCTACTGCGATACTATCGATTGCTGGACCAACTTGCGGCTGCCCAATGCCGTGGCCCCCCCGGCGCTGATCGCCCCGTTCTGGGACGACCTGGTGATCCCGGCCACCCCGGCGTCCGGCGGCGTCTACACCGACGTGATCGGCACGGCCCCCACGCGCACGTTCCTGGTGGAGTGGCGCAATGTCGGGTTCTATCACGAGAACGGCTCGGTCACGTTTGAGATCCAGTTCCACGAAAACAGCAACCAGATCGACTTCGAGTACGCCGCGGTCGATGGGCTGCGCGCCACGGGCACGAGCGCGACGGTCGGCATCCAGAACTACGCGCAAACGACCGGCATCATGTACAGCTTCGAGGAGAGCGCCCTCAATGCGGGCCGCGCGGTGCGCTTCGTGGCCCTGGTCAACCCCGGCAACCAGACGGCCAATATCGCCGGGTGCAACAACGCCGTCTTCAATGGGCGCGTCGTCAACCCGGCCACGGTGCCCGTCGCCTTCAGCCTGGCGGTGGAGGACAGCAACCCGCTGTTCCATTCGACGGTGGCCCCCCTCAACACCGGGGTGATCTCGCCCGGCCTCAGCGTGCCGTTCGAGGTGGTGGTGAATGTGCCGCCGGGGTCGCCTATCGGCTCGACCAACGTCACCACGCTGACCGTGCAATCGACCACCCCGGCCTTCCCGCTGGGCGAAAGCGTCCGTCTCACCACCCTGCTCAACTCCACCGGCGCCGACTTCGTGCCCGATTCGGGGTCGGCGTCGGGCACGGCGGGCAGTGTTAAGACCTACACCACCAGCCTCTATAACCAGAGCGGCACGGCCATCAGTTTCAATCTAACCACCGCCGGGAACTCCTGGCCGACGACGGTGTCGCCGCAGCACACCGGGGTCATGGCACCGGGCGCGGGCATCAGCGTGACCGTGCAGGTGACCATCCCCACCACGGCGCAGGCGGGCGAGGCCGATGTGGTGACGGTGACGGCCACCGCCCAGAGTAGCGGATCGTGCAACTATTTCGGGACCGCGCAGTTCACCACGTTTAACGGCAGCCAGGTGCAGCGGCACCCGCTGCCCGAACCGCGTGCTCGCCACGCCATGGTCGATTACCCGGCCAACGGGCGCGTCTACCTGCTGGGCGGCGTGACCACCAACAACGACATGGACCTGCCCATCGAGGAGTATGATGCGCGGGCCGACACGTGGACCCCGCGGCGCTCGCTGCTGCTGCCGGTGAGCAACGTCGGCGGCGCGCTGCTGGGCGACACGATTTACCTGCCGGGCGGCTTTAACGGCAGCACCGCCGTGAGCGTGTTGCAGACCTACCACCCGCCCACCGACGGCGCCACCATCGTCAGCAGCGACCCGCTGCCCGCGCCGCGCTATGGCGCCGGGGTCGTGGGGCTGGGCGGCAAGCTCTATGTCATCGGCGGGTCGGACAACGTGACCAGCACGCGCACGGTGTACATCTACGACCCGGCGCAGCCCGCGGGCACGCGCTGGTCGCGCGGCGCCGACATGCCCACCGCGCGGTCCTTCCTGGCCGCCGCCGCGGTTAACGGGCGCATCTACGCGGTCGGCGGGATCACCAACGTGACCGCGCCGGTGGACCTGGCGGCGGTGCAGATCTATGATCCGGCGAGCAATAGCTGGAGCCAGGGCGCGCCGCTGCAAACCCCGCGCGGCGGCCCGGCGGCCATTGGGCTGGACAGCGGCCTGCCCTGCGGCGGTTACCTGTACGTGTTCGGCGGCGGCTGGTTCAACCCCCAGGCCGGCGGCGAACGCTATAACCCGGCCACAGGCGAGTGGGCGCCGCTGGCGCCGCTGACGACCGCCCGGCGCACCCTGGCCGCGGCCTACGCCAGCAACGGCCACCTGCTGCTGGCGACGGGCGGTTACAACGGCATCGTGCTGACTTCGATTGACGCGGTGGCCTGCGGCGGCATCTTCGCCACGCCCACGCCGACGCCCATCGGCGGCGTGCCCACGGCCACCCCGGCGCCCACTCACACGCCCACGCCCGGCCCCTGCGCCATCACTTTCAGCGACGTGCACCCGACCGATTACTTCTACACGCCCGTCACCTACCTGGCGTGCCGCGACGTGATCTCCGGCTACGCCGACGGCACCTACCGCCCCGGCGCCAATATGACGCGCGGCCAGCTCTCCAAGGTCGTGGTCTTGAGCAACGGCTGGCCGCTGGCGAGTCCGGCGCAGGGCCACTTCAGCGACGTGCCGCCGGGCCATCCCTTCTACAACTATATCGAGACGGCCTACGCCCACGGCATCATCTCCGGCTACGCCGACGGCACCTTCCATCCCTCGGCCAATGTGAGTCGGGGCCAGATCTGCAAGATCGTGGTGCTGGCCCAGGGCTGGCCGCTAGCCGACCCGGCGGCGGGCCACTTCAGCGATGTGCCGATCGGCCACCCCTTCTACAGCTACATCGAGACGGCTTACGGTCACGGTATCATCTCCGGCTACGCCGACGGTACTTTCCGGTCCGAACGCGAAGCCACGCGCGGCCAGGTCGCCAAGATCGTCTACCTCGCGCTGGGCAACCCGTAACCGCGGGTTGGCGGGATGAAAAGAGCGCGATCCCAAACCAGGATCGCGCTCTTTACATGGCGATTATGTCCCTTCGCCGGGACAATTAGCGCGGGTCCGGCGGCGGGGTAGCCGGATCGGGTGCCGGCGGGCTGGCCGGGGCGTTCGCGGCTCTGTCCAGGTGTTTGATGTGGTGCAAATACGCGGTGACTTGCCGATCCAGCTCGTGCGGATAGGCGTAGCCCAGCGCGTTGCCGACTTCGATCGCGATCCGGCGGAAGAGGCCGGTCGTCCGAAATAAGGCCGCCCAGTTGTCCTCGATATCAGGTCCCGCGTAGGTGGCGGCGAGTTCGTTCCACGTCCGCGAGTCGAGGTGCTTCTTCAAGCCGCGGCCCCGCACGCCGGGCTTGAGCGCCCAGTTGTGATCCAGTTCGATCCGCCATTCGAGCAGGCGCACCAGGTCTTCGAGCTTCATGATGTACTCCAGGTTGTACCGGGCGAACACCAGCTCATCCCGCCACAGGTTTTTGGCGACGTAGGTGCTGTCCCACCAGAACTCCTCCACGAGCGTCTGGTACTCCTGTTCGGACGGCTTGGGGGGAATATGGGCGGTGTAGCTGGGCGGGGCCAGCCCTTGCGCCAGGCCGTCTTTGTCCAGCAGCACCCGGTAGCCGACATCCAGGTTATCGGGTAGCCGAGGCGCGGCCCGTGCCCGCCCCAGCGCCTCCGCCGGCCAGACGCTATAGTCGATCTTCGTCCCATCCGCGTACAGCACCAGACGGGTCTCGGTTTCTATGCCGTACATGCTATCCCGATCTCGGAAGCGCACCATTGGCCGACTATAAGCCTCCAGCCACGCTTCATCTGCCGCGAACGGCTGCATGTCGGCAACGACCAGGATCACGTCATAGTCGGACAGGATGTCGAGGGGCGCGCGCGGGTTGGCGCGAGAACTGGTGAGCAGCACCGCGCGGATCAGCGGCTGGCCGCCGGCCCAGCCGGTCAGGCGCGCGAGTACGTCGGTTTCACTGGTAATACCAGGCATCATCGTGTCTCCTTGGGCATATCGTTGTCAGAGCTGCATGGGGCGGTCGCGATCCGTCAGGTTCACCACCTGGGCGCCGGTGGCGGCGATTAGGTGGGCCGGCGTGATCAGGATCTCCTCGCCCCATTGCCCGGCGCCCACGCCCAGGATCGGCTCGGCCAGCAGCGATTCCTCCAGGAAGGACCGGAACCCCGCAGGCTGCCAGTGGAAGGGCGGGATGGACCCGATGGCATAGCCGGTGGTGGCGATGACGGCCTCGGGGCTTGCCATGCGGATGTTGCGCGAGCCGAGGGCCTTCTTGAGATGGCCGGAGATGGCGTTCTGGTCGCCGCCGAGCATGATCAACACCCTCTCCCCCTGGTCGGTCTCGAAGATCAGCGTCTTGACCATCTGGCGCTCGCGGAAGCCGAGCGCGCGGGCCACCGAGGCGGCGCCCTTCTCGATCTCCACGGGAAAGCTGCGCCGCTCATGGGGGATGCCGCGGGTCTCCAGGTAGTCGTGGGCGGGCAGGGTCATGGCCGGGCCTCCGGGGCGGGGGCTGCCGGCAGGCGGTCGCGCAGGCGGGCGATAGTGTCGGGCGGCACGGGCGGGCCGGCGCCGAGCATAGCGTGATCCTTGATGTCGCGGGCGTGGTAATCGCTGCCGCCGGTGGGCACCAGGTTGTAGCGCGCGGCCAGTCCGGCCAGCCAGGTGACGGTCGGCACGTCGTACTCGCCGTAGTAGGTTTCGAGCCCGGCCAGCCCGGCTTCGGCCAGGGGCGCGACCTGGGCTTCGAGATCGGGGATGTGCGCCGGGTGGGCCAGCGAGACGACCCCACCCGCCTCGCGGATCAAGGCGATCACATCGGGCGGAGTGAGGCGGCGGCGGGGCACGTAGGCCGGGCCACCCCAGGCCAGGTAGCGGCTGAACGCCTCGTTGGTGTCGGCGACATAGCCGGCCTCGATCAGCGCCTGGGCCACGTGGGGCCGGCCCACCGAGCCGGCGCCCGCGATCTCCCGCACGCGCCCCCAGCGGATCGGCAGCCCCAGGGCCTTGA
>CBJNAR010000363.1:0-4929 GCA_966434075.1 uncultured bacterium | reverse complement strand
TGGTGGCGCTGCGGCGCGACCCGGCGCTGCGCGCGCGCATGGGCCGCACGGCGGCGACGCAGGTCGCCGCACAATACAGCCCGGCGCAGCAGATCCGCCGCCTGGAGGCCATTTACCAATCGCTGGTCTGATGCCTGACCGGTCACTGGCCGGGTGGCCGTCCTGGCGACCGGGCGCGCTCGGTGCCCGGCTTATCGGCAAGTGCTCTGCTGGGACATGGCAGGCGCTGGAGTTGGGGTGTATGTTTACCGAAGAAGCACAATGGCTGAAAACCGCCCTGCAAGATCTCGATCTGCCCGCGGGCGCGACGGTCCTGAATATCGGCTCGTCGACCGAGTCGTTTCGCTGCCTGGGCCAGCCGTTCATTGACTATTACGTGTTCAGGCCGCTCGAAAAGCGGGGCATACAGACCCTGCACGTCGATGTGCGGCAGGACGAGGGCATCGATATCGTCTGCGACCTGACCGACCCGGCCAATGACGCACTGGTGGAGAAGCTGCCGCAGGCTGACGTCGTCCTCTGCTCGAACATGCTGGAGCATGTGCGGGACCGGGGAATTGTGGTGCGCCGCTTGCAGCGGTTGACCAAACCGGGCGGGCACCTGATTATCACGGTGCCCCATGTGTATAAATATCACCAAGACCCGATTGATACCATGTACCGGCCCACAAATAAGCAGTTGGAAGCTCTCTTTTCGCGCAAGGACTTCGCGGTCGTCCGTTCCGCGATCCTGCGCGTTCAATGCGGCTACTTCGATGCGCCCTGGAATATCCGCAAAGACACGTATCTGCGCGTCAGCACGTTTATCCGGCGGCGGTTTCTGAAGCACCCGATCAAAAAGGACTTCTGCCGGGTGGCCGTGGTGGTCTTGCGGAAGACGGCCGGCGTATGAGAATTCTGTTTGTGTCGGACCTCTACCCCCCGATCTGGGTCGGGGGGTATGAACTGAATTGCGCGGAGATGGCCGAGGGGCTGCGGGCGCGCGGCCACCAGGTCGAGGTGCTGACCAGCGCCTACCGGGCCGAGCAGGTCTACGCCCCGGAGACAGGCATCTATCGCCTTTTGCAGTTCAAGAGCAATTTGCGGCGACCCAGGACCGCCGATGTGACGGGGGTGGGGCGCAACCGGATCACCGTGCAGGTGCACAACGTGCGCACCATCCGGCGCATCATCGCGCAGGTGCGGCCCGACGTGCTGGTGTTCTGGGGCGGGCACGAGTTGGGGCGCGGGCTGCTGTCGGCGGCAGAACAGCACTGCCGGGTGGTCTATTTCCTGGCCGACAACTGGCTGACGCTGGAGCTGGGAATCGATCAGCGGCCGTGGCGGTATCGGGCGTCGCGCCGCCTATATGACCTGGCGTTGCGGGCGCTCGGCATCCCCAGCGGGGCGGTGCGCCGCGATCACCTGATTTTTGTGAGCCGGGCGCTGCAAGACCAGTACGCCGGGCTGGGCATCGACGTGCGCAAGGGCACCGTGATCCACCTGGGGATCGCGGACGAGTTTGCCCGGTTGCAGCCGCAGCACATTTTGCAGCGCACACCCGATGAACCCCCGCGCATCCTCTACACGGGCCAGATTGTCGCGGAGAAGGGCGTACCGACGCTGATCCGGGCGCTGGCGCAGCTCCGCACGCGCCCTGGGCTGGAACAGACCCGGTTGACCCTGGCGGGCGGCATCCATCACGAGGCCTTCGGCGCCGCCCTGCGCGCGGAGATCCACGCGCTGGGGCTGGACCACGCGGTGGAGTTCGCCGGGCGCTTGCCGCGCGCGGACCTGCCGGCCCTATTCAGCCGCCACGACGTGCAGGCTTTCACCTCCGAATGGCAGGAGCCTTTCGCGCTGAGCCTGCTGGAAGGCATGGCGTCGGGCATCCCGGTGGTGTCGACGCTGCGGGGCGGCTCGGCGGAAGTGATCCGCGACGGCGCGAATGCGCGGGCCTTTACGGCGGGCGACGCCGCGGATCTGGCGGATAAGCTGGCCTGGGTGCTGACGCACCCGCAGGAAGCCGCCGCGCTGGGGCGCGCTGCCAGCGCCGAGATCCGGCAATGTTGCACGTTGCGGTCGGAGCTGGACGCGCTGGAGGCGTATCTGCAAAACATCGTGGCCGGCGGCCCGGTCGTTCCCCCGGCGCCTGCGCGCAACGTGGAGCGTGACGCACTGCGCGAACGGGCCGGGACCGGCGCGGGCTAGCTGCGCACAGGAGGAGAAGGATGACCAAGCGATGGAACACGGGCCGGGCGGCGCGCGCCGCCTGGGCCCGGTCGTGGCAGGAAGTCGATGTGACGTTACACCATCGCGACGTATTTTACTACATGGATCGGGTCAAGCAAGCCTATGTGCGCCGGCTCTTGCCGCCGGAGAGCCGGTGCCTGGAAGTGGGCTGCGGGTCGGCCCGGCTGTCGGCGTTGCTGGCGCGCGATGGGCATCAGCTTACGTGCATGGACTACACCATGGAGGCCCTGGACGCGGCGCAACGCAATTTCGCCGCTGCCCGGCTGCCCGGCCGTTTTGTGCAAGGCGACGCGTTTGCCCTGCCTTTCGCCGCCGGGTCGTTCGACGCCGTGTTCAGCACCGGCCTGCTGGAGCACTTTGCGGACCCGTTGCCCGTGGTGGCCGAGATGACGCGGGTCTTGCGGCCCGGCGGCATTTTCTTCTCCGATATCGTGCCGCGCAAGTTCTCCCTGTTGCGCGCGTTCGAGTTCATGCGCCCGCAGCGGGCGGTATTCGAGCGGGCGTTTACCCGCGACGAGATCCTCGAAATGCTGGCCCAGGCTGGGCTGAAATCGGGCGGCACCCTTCCGGCCGGGGTGTTCCCGCCCTTCTGGCTGCCCATCATCGTCCGCAGCGCGGCCTACCGGCGGGCTCATGGGCGGGTGGTGCGCGGGCTGCTTCCTTTCTTGCGCCGGCTCGACCGGTCTTGGCTCGCCGAGAAGCTGGGCTTCTACTGGTTCTGCTGGGGGTATAAGCGCCCCTGACCAGGGATGGCCCGGCCCCGCCTTGTAGTGTCGTATCCCGTTCGTTATAATCGAAGCGATTAGCCTGATCGCAGGCCGCCACGGCGGGGCGTCGAATGTGCCTGCGCAAGCGGGCCGCACTCAGGCACAACGCCTGCGGGAGTAACGGCTTGGCCGGCAGCTAAAGGGAACCGGGGATCAATATCGGATGGAGTTGAACAACGCGGCGCGGGAGGCCGCCGATCTGCGCCCCGGCGGCTGGGGCATGATCGCCGCCCTGGTGGGGGGCCTGGGCGCCCTGCTGCTCGTGAGCATCGTCGTGGGCGGCCTGCTGGTGACGACACCGGGGTTGGGGGGGCTGATCGCGCTGGGGGTGCCGCTTGGAGCCGTCCTGCTGGTGCTGGCCTTCCGGCCCGCGACGCAGCGCTACGCGCTGCTGGGGCTGTTCGCCCTGGCGCCGAGCACGGGGCTGATGAAGGTGGTCAGCGGCCAGCGTTATGGGCCACTGCTCTTCGACCTGTTGCTGGTGGTCGTTCTGGCGGTGGTGATCCTGTCCGGGCGGGCGCGCTTCCCGGCGGCGGGCCTCGGAGTGCTGCTGCTGCTGGCCCTGGCCGCTCTGGAAATGATCCACCCCAACATCCCCTCGTTCGGGCTGGCGCTGGAAGGTTTCCACAAGTTCATGTTCCTGGGCCTGGCCTTTTTCGTGGCCCAGGGGGCCTTCATCGACCGCAAATTCCTGCGCCAGTTTTCGGCAGTGCTGATCATCCAGGCGACCATCCTGGCGCTCTATGGGATCAAGCAATTCATCTTCCCCAGCGACTTCGACTGGCGGTTGATCGGGTTCAGCGAACCGGGGGCCGATATCAGCTTTACGGTGGCCGGGCACCTGCGCGCGTTCGCCACCACGTCGGGGCCCTTCCACCTGGGCATTTACCTGGCCGGGACGATTGTGCTGGGCGTGGCGCTCTGGCCGCGGGTCCGGCGCCGGTGGCGCTGGGGCCTCGCCGCCGCCCTGCTGATCATGACGCTGGGGCTGGGGTTTACCGTCACCAAGGCCAACTGGGTCGGGGCCGTGGCCGGGGTGGGCGTGGTGTTGCTGCTGGGAGGCGGTCTGCGCTGGGCGAAGCGCTACCTGCCCTTGCTGGCGATCGTCGGGGCGGTGCTGGTGTTTGCGGTGCTGCCGGCGATCATGGCCGTCGATCCAAACGGCGCGGTGGCCGTGGGCCTGCGGGATGTGCTCAACCCGACGCGCGCCCAGACGCTGCTATTGCGCACCGCGTCCTGGCAGCAGGTCATCGTGCCGGCGATCCTCGATCACCCGTGGTTGGGCTACGGCACCGGCGCGGCGGGCGAAGGCGTGCAGCACAACGTCATCGCGGCGGGCGGGCTGGGCTTCTACAGCCACAGTCTCTATTTCAAGATCCTGCTCGAAATGGGCGTGCTGGGGCTGGTCGTCTTTCTGGCGCTGATGGGGGCGGTGCTGTGGCGGGGCCGGCAGATCCAGGCGCGCATCCGCGACCCGTTCCTGCGCGCGATGCTGCTGTGGTGTCTGGGCTATGTTGTGGCGATGCTGGTAAGCTGTATCGCCGGGCCGATGCTGGATGCCTATCCCGCGAACATGCTGTTCTGGTTTGCGCTTGGATTGGTGAGCCGGATCCGGCTGCTCGATCGGCAAGAGGCCGCCGCGCCCGCCCCGGTCCCGGCACCCAAGGCGGTGCCGCACGCGGCGGCGGGCGCGGCCTCTGTGTCCTGAGATGGACCCTATCCGGCGGGCCGCCGCCCGCGTCACTGCGGCGGAGCCCTGGCTGCTCCTGCTGCTGCTGGCCGGGTCGTTGGTCGCCCGTGGCGCCCTGGTGCTGCTGCCGATTGCCGCCGTAGGGCTGATCTGGCTCTGCCGGTGGGTTGCCACCGGGCGGCCCTGGGCGAAGGTCACCGTGACGTCCCGATCCCGCAGTGCCGCGGCGACGGCGAGCGC
>CBJNAR010000362.1:0-4931 GCA_966434075.1 uncultured bacterium | reverse complement strand
ATTCTCCATCCCGTTGACGACAGTGGTGACGGCGTAGTAGTACAAACCCGCTTCCTTCGGTGTCCAGACAAACAACCCCGTGGTATCGGGCAGTTGCGGACCGAGGTCGCTGATCACGTAATTGCCCACAACCGAGACTCCGCCTTGTACCGAGTCGGGATAGGATCGTTCGCTCCAGAAAATGCTGCTACCTTCGGGCAGCGCGCCCCAGCGGCTTGTGAGTTGGTGGGCGGCGCTGAGCGTGGCAGCGGTGATGGGTTGCGCCGAGCGATAAACATGGTAGGACTCGCCGGTGAGATCGGTGCGCTCCCGCCAGGTGAGGAAGGTTTGCCCGCTGCGATGGACGGCGGTGAGGCCCGTGGGTTGGGGCGGGGCGGAACCGGGCGCGCCGACCTGCGCCCGGCCGGGGGCTGGGACCGTGCGCGTAGCGGCGGGCGGCGGCGTGGCGCCCTGCCCGCGGGCACCGGGCGGCGCAGAGAGGCCGGGAACGGCGAATAGCGCGGCGAGCAAGCCCAGCCAGAGGACGGCGCGCCGTGTCCGGCGCGCGGTGGCGGCATGAGGATATGAAATCATCGGCCTTCCATCGAGCCAGTAGCGCAGGGCCGGTGCTGCCGGGCGCGGCGCCTACAGGCGGCTAGTTTTGAGCGCACGGCGGGGCGGCGTTCGCCGGCGGACCGGGCGGCAGATTCTCAGGCCACGTTGCGCGGAGAAGCACAGGTATGAATCAAGTCAGGAGTTGGTCTCGCGGGATATGTCGTCTTCCCCTACCCGGTTGATGCGGGCGGCCATGTAGCCCGCGCCAAACCCGTTGTCGATATTCACGACCGCGGAGCCGGGCGCGCAGCTATTGAGCATCGTCAGCAGCGCGGCCAGGCCGCCGAAGTTCGCGCCATAGCCGATGCTCGTCGGCACAGCGATCACGGGCGCGCCCACGAGACCCGTCGTCACGCTCGCCAGCGCCCCTTCCATCCCGGCGACCACGATCACCACGCTCGCCTGCTGCAACTCGGCGGTGTGGCTCAGCAGCCGGTGGATGCCGGCCACGCCCACGTCGTACAGGCGCAGCACCCGGTTGCCCATGATCTCGGCGGTCAGCGCCGCTTCCTCGGCCACCGGCATGTCGCTGGTGCCGCCGCTGCACACCGCGATCACGCCCCGGCGCGCGGCCAGGGCCGCCGTGCGCTCCTGGGTCTCGGCATCGGGCGGGACCACGAACAGGCGCGGCAACGCATGGTAGCGCGCGCCCGGCACGGCGCCCTCGACGGCGGCCCAGGTTTCGGGCACGCAGCGGGTGCCCAGCACCGGCACCCCCCGCCCCACCATGTGCCCGGCGATCTGGACTACCTGATCGGGCGTCTTGCCGGAACAGAGGATCACTTCCGGCAGCCCCGTGCGCACCGCGCGATGATTGTCGATGCGGGCGAAGCCCAGGTCCTCGTAGGGTAACGACCGGATCTGTTGCAGCGCCGTCTCCGGAGCGAGATCGCCCGTCGCCACCTGCGCCAGCAGCGCGCGCAATTGTTCGGGATTCACCGGGTCAGTATCTCGTTCAGGCTACCCGAGCGATACCCCGCCAGATCGATAGCCACATAGCGGTAGCCCAGGGCCTTGAGGCGAGCCACCACCTGCTCGCGGGTGCCGGGCGCGACCAGCGCGGGCAGCAGCGTGGGGTCGACCTCGATGCGCGCCAGCTTCTGTTCACCGTGGTGGCGCACGCGCACCTGCTCGAAGCCGAGATCGCGCAGGACGTTCTCGGCGGCGTCGATCTGGGCCAGCGCCTCGGCGGTGACGGGCGTGCCGTAGGGGATGCGCGACGACAGGCAGGCCAGCGACGGCTTGTTCCAGATGGGCAGGCCCAACCGCTTCGCCACGGCGCGGATATCGGCCTTGTTCATGCCGGCTTCCAGCAGCGGGCTGCGCACACCCCGTTCGCGAGCGGCCTTGCGGCCGGGCCGGTGGTCACCGATGTCGTCGGCGTTGAAGCCGTCGGCGATGGTCCGGTAGTCTTCGGCGGCCTGGATGGGCGCCAGGTCGTCAAACAGCGTCTGCTTGCAGAAATAGCAGCGATTGGCGGGGTTGCGGGCATAATCGGGGTTGGCGAGTTCCTCCGTGCGGATCACGCGCACGCGCGCGTCCATCACGCGGGCGGCGTTCATGGCCGACTCCATCTCGCGCGAAGCGTAGCTTTCCGACTGGGCCAGCACGCCCAACACCTGGTCTTTGCCCAGCACGTCGCGGCAGATCTTCAGCACCACCGCGCTGTCCACGCCGCCCGAATAGGCGACCAGCGTGCGCCCGAACCCGGCCACAATCTCCCGCATCCGCGCCAGGCGCTCGTCGAGGCCGGCGGGCCAGGCGGGCACTAACTCAATCGGTTGGCCGGGCGCCGCGCTGCCCGCGGCGGCATTCGTAAGGGAAGCCAAAGCAGTAACTCCGTCCTTTCCGGCATGCGGCGGCCCGCATGCCACCTGTTCTCAACGCTGTAGTATACCATACCGCACGGTGCGTTCCACCGTGCCCCCGGCTGAACATCCGTCCATACGCACCGTTGAAGCGCCGAGGACGCGGATTAGCGCGCTCTATAGCCATTGTGCCAAACGCCCTTCTGCTGTATAATGGCGGCGTTCTGTGCGCCAAAGCACAACCCCGCGCCATCGCACGCCGGGCACGCACGAGGAGGAGACGCTGGACCCATGACTAATACTCCCGACGGCAACAGGCTTCCCGAAGCGCCGGTGGGTATGCGCAGCCGCCCATCGGATGTGGTGGCAAACCCGCCGGTCGTGAAAACTCCGGTCCCTGAAGGCGCGGTGCCCGCGGTGCCGGGCGCCGGGGTGCGGCCCGGCGCGGCCCCGGCGGATTCCGCGGCCCTGGCCGCCGAGCGCGCGGCGCGCGTGGCCGACATCGTCACCGACGAACCGCACGGCCTGACCACCGACCAGATTATGCCGACGTGCATGATCTATTCGATGTTCGCCGTACTCGCCGTGCTCCTGGGAACGATCCTCTGCTGGATGATCAACGCCTTCGGCATGCTGATCCGCTAAGGTTCCCCTACACCACATACGTATGCAGGCGGGCCGGATCGACCCGCCTGCGTTTCGCCTGGGTTCGACCGACCGGGCTATGGGTCCGTCGATTCCGGGGCGGGCGCGTCCGGCCCGTTGCCGGGTGGCGCGGGCGCTTCGGATGCTGCCGGCGGCTGGGCCAGCAGGCGCGCCTTGCGCTGCCCGTCTCGCTGGAGGTTGCGCAACATCACAATCGCCCCCGGCACCACCAGGGCCAGCGCGACCACCCACGAGCCCACGCAGACCAGGCGATTATTGAACAGCACCTGCCCCAGGCCGCCGACCACGCAGAACAGAATCACGATCCCGGCCAGCAGCGAGAGCGCCGTATTGGCGCAGCCCATCTCCTGCTCGCGCTCAACCGCCGCCACCTGCTGAGTCAGCGCCACCTCCTCCGGCGCCAGCGGTTGCAGCGCATACGCCCCGCCGCGCCGGCTGACCAGGTATTCGCTGCCGCACGTGCGACAGGCGGCATAGGTCGCCCGCGGCGGCAGTTCCAGACGCGCCTGGCAGGCCAGGCAACGCACCCGTATCGGCTCATCCATACCCGCATTATAGCCGAAGCGCCCGGCCCCCGCCACGCGCCCCGACCCTCAAGGGTCGGGCTACAGCTACAAAGCCCGCCTCCGCGGGCTGCTTTCCATGAGGGACCAGGCCGCGCAGGCGGCCTTCGTCATGGTAGCCGGAGGCTTGAGCCTCCGGGCGCGCCCAGCCTGAGCGTTCGATAAGAAAAGGCCCGCCGGGCTTGAACCGGCGCCGGACGCCTTGGTACAATGGTGATTGTGGCGGACCATGCACACAACAACCGGCATGGCCCGTTCTTTATTGATACTGAAAAATCACCAACCATTCCACCCCCGCCGCCGGACCGGGCCGGGGCACCACACGGAGGACGATTCATCACACGATGGGGTTTAATATCGAACAACTCGTTGAAACCGCCGGCTATCTCGGCCTGTTTGCCATCATCTTCGCCGAATCCGGGCTGTTCTTCGGCTTCTTTTTGCCGGGCGACTCGCTGCTGCTGACCGCCGGGCTGCTGGCCTGGCGCGGCCACCTCGACCTCAACGTGCTGCTCCCGCTGCTGCTCGCCGCCGCCGTGCTGGGCGACAATGTGGGCTACTGGTTCGGCAAGAAGGTCGGCCCGCCGCTGTTTAACCGCGAGGCATCGCTGCTGTTCCGGCGCAAGAACCTGCTCGCCGCCGAAGCCTTCTATGGCAAACACGGTGGCAAGGCCATCGTCCTGGCGCGCTTTGCCCCGTTCATCCGCACCTTCGTGCCGATTGTCGCGGGCGCCGTCCAGATGGACTATCGCCGCTTCTTCCTGTTCAACGTGCTGGGCGGCTTCCTCTGGACCATCGGCCTGACCGTCCTGGGCTTCGTCATCGGCAACGCCTTCGGCCACGTCGAGGGCGTCAGCAAGTACATCGAGATCTTCATCCTGGGCGTCATCGCCGTCTCGCTGCTCCCGGCGGTAATCCACGCCTGGAGGGAATACCGGCACGAAGTCTTCGCCGCCGTGCGCGCCCGCTTCGACGGGGCGTAAGCTCGCCCGGCTCCCGCACTCCCCGATCCACACATAGACGGCGCCCGACCTTGCGGTGGGCGCCGTCCGCGTATTGCCGGGGATCGCGTCTCCGGTGATTCCCAGCAGATCGTGTGTAACCCCGGATTAACCTTTCGCGGTTAGCTCCTCCTGCGGGATCTGCTCGCGGCTGAGCGCCTGGGCCAGGTCCTCGGGCATGGCGTGGCGCTGCACCGTTAGCTGTAGATTCGTTTCGTCGTCGTCGCGCCGGGGGCCGCCGGTAGGGTTTGGGGTGGGCGTTACATCCGGCGTGTCGGCCGCGCTGATGGTGCTGGGGT
>CBJNAR010000361.1:0-4933 GCA_966434075.1 uncultured bacterium | reverse complement strand
TGGTTCCATCGGCGAACACGACGGTCCGGCCCTCCACACCCGCGACGCCGGGCTTCGGCAGCACGGCGCCGGCTTGTATCGCCTCGCGCAAGCGGTCGTTCAGCACGAGTTGGTCCGGCTGCATCACAAAAGGGGCGTCTGGCGAGGCCGGATAGCCGCGTGACCGGCGCGTTCCCAGCCCCAGCCGCAGGCGCACATGGCGGCTTAGCCGGGCACGCCACCCGCCGGTGGGCGGTGGCGGGGTGCCCGCGGCGCGAGTCCAGGCGTCGCGGCGCGCGCTCAGCCAGACCTGCCCGGCCACCTGCCCTACCTCCAGGGCGATATCGACGCCGCTGCTGCCGGTGCCGATCACCAGCACCCGCCGCCCGGCAAAGGGCGCGGCGTCGGTGTAGGCCCGGCTGTGCAGGAGCGTGCCCGCGAAGCTGCCCAGGCCCGGATAATCGGGCAGCAGCGGTTCGTCGAACATGCCGCTGCAGACCAGGACGGCGTCGAAGGTCGCGGCCTGCGGACCGGACGGCGCGGTGAAATGTACGGTCCAGCGGCCGTCATTCGCCGGTATGACCCTATTGACGCGCGTCTCGAAGCGGATGTGCTCACGGACGCCGAAGTGATCGGCGTAGGCGTTCAGGTAGCTCACGACCTCGCCGCACGGGGGATAGTCGGGCAGGTCGTCGCGGAAGGGGAAGTCGGAGAAGGCCGTGGCCTGTTTGAGCGTGTTGGTGTGCAGCGAGCGGTAGGCCGGGCTGCCGCCATCGGGCTGCGCCGGGTCAAAACGCCACACCCCGCCGAGCTGCGCCGCTCGCTCGAACACCGTCGGGCGCAGCCCCGCGCCCAGCAGGCACCGGGCCGCCGCCAGACCACTGGCCCCGGCCCCGATAACTGCCACCTCGCGTACTGTCCTCCGTGTCATAATGTTCCTTCCAGTGCGACCTGCGTTTTCATGGCCTGCCTCTGGCTAACGTTCGATCCCCCCTGATTGGACCTATGCCTTAGGCGCCGCGGTTGCCCGCCCAGCTCAATGGGCTCGCTGTGGCACCTCAGTATGACCTCAAGAAGGATGCGCCTTCGTCTTGGGTATTGTGTCTTGCGGGGTGCGTGTTACGTCGGCATGGCCGGCGGGACGTTGCCGGCGGAGGATTGGCGTAGGCGGGGGGCCGCTGCGTGATGGGGGTGTGTCAGGCTATCTTGCCTCTCCGGCGCAGCAGGACCACCACCGAGCGCGCCTTGACCCTATAGTGCCGGCTCGTCAGGGGCACTTCGGTGCCCGCCGGCACGCAATCGTCGGGGCTGGGCAGGCTCGTATCCACCACCCGGCGCCATTCCACGGGGTTGCCTTCCTGCACCGTGAAGACCAGATCCTGCCCGTAGGCGTTGATCATCACGTAAATATCGGCGTCGTGTTGCGACGCCCCGTGCAGGCAATAGGCCAGGGTGTGCGAGAAATAGGACAGGTCGACCTGGGGACCGACGCCGTACCAGTGGATGTCTTGCCGCCAGTAGCGGCTGCGGCCCAGCGACGGGTGCGCTTTGCGGAAGGCGATCATCTGCTTGAAGAAGCGGAAGATGTCGCGGTTCTGCTCCAGGCGATCCCAGTCGAGCCAGGTGGCTTCGTTGTCCTGGTTGTAGGGGTTGTTGTTGCCATGCTGGGTCTGCAGGAACTCGTCGCCCGCGCTGAACATCGGCGTGCCGTTGGCGAGCATCAGCAGGCAGCAGAAGTTCTTGACCTGCTGCTTGCGCAGGGCCGTCACCTCGCCGGGCGCGCCGGCATCGCCTTCCCAGCCACAGTTCCAGCTCAGGTTCTCGCTGGGCCCGTCCGTGTTGTGATGCCCGTTCGCCTCGTTATGCTTGCGATTGTAGGCCACCAGATCGTACAAGCAGAAGCCGTCGTGGGCGGTGACATAGTTCACGCTCTGGTAGGGATGGTAGGCATCGGCCAGCGTATCCGGGAATAGATCGGGACTGCCGTACAGCCGGGCCATGAGATCGCCGACTTTGCCGGGGTCGCCGCGGACGAAGGCGCGCACATCGTCGCGGAACTCGCCGTTCCATTGCAGCCAGGTAGTGCCCGGAAAGCTGCGCCCCAACTGATAGCTGGAAATATCCCAGGCTTCGGCGATAAAGCGGAGGTCCGCCAGGTCCGGGTCGGAACTGATCTCGATGATGACGGGCGGATCGGCCAGGTTAATCGATCCGTTGCTGTTGCGCGTCAGGATCGACGCCAGGTCGAAGCGAAACCCGTCGACGTGCATCTCCCTGGCCCAGAAGCGCACGCTGTCCAGGATGAGCTTGCGGACATAGGGGTTGGCGCAGCGCAAGACGTTGCCGGTGCCCGCGTCGTTGCAGTAGTGCTGCCGCTCGCCTTCCAGCAGGTAGTAGGTGGGGTTGTCGATGCCGCGGAAGCTATAGGTCGGCCCGGCGGCATCTTCTTCCGTCGTATGGTTATAGACCACATCCAGGATGACCTCGATCCCCGCCGCGTGCAGGGCCTGCACCATCGCGCGGAATTCCTGCCGGGCGGCATCCGGGTCTTGCGCGCCGGCGTAGGTCTGGTGCAGGGCGAAGAAGTTGAGCGGCATATAGCCCCAGTAATTGCCCTCCTGCGGGTCGAACTGGAAGACGGGCAGCAACTCCACCGCCGTCACCCCCAATTCCTGTAGATAGGGAATCTTATCGATCACGCCGGCAAAGGTGCCCCGGCGATCGGGCGCGACGCCGGAGTTGGCGCGCTCCGTAAAACCGCGCACGTGCATCTCATAGATGATCGTGTCGGAGGTGTGGCGCGGACGCCGATCGTGATTCCAGTTGAAGCGTTCCGGGCCGTGAGGGATGACGCCGAGGGGCGCCCGGCCCGCGTTGCATCCGGGGCGGCGGGCGGCGGCGCGGCTGAAAAGAGGTGGGAAGAAGACGGCGGGCGCGTAGGGATCCAGCAGGATCTTCTGCGGGTCAAAGCGCAAGCCCGCCTCGAGCACGGTCGGCCCTTCCACCTGGTAGGCGTAGTAGCGAGCGGTGCGGACGGCGGAGGCCGGCAGCCGGCAGTGCCAGATGTAGTGTGACTTGTTCTGCAGATAGTTCATCCGGTACTGCAGAACCGGAGACACCGGGTCGTCCGCCGTGTACAGCAGCAGGGTCACGCAGTAAGCGTGGCCCGCGTACAGCGAGAAGTTATACGCTCTGGCCTCGGGCACCCAGGTGACCCCCAGCGGCCAGGGCGCGCCGTCCCTGGCGACCGGGACGGCGCGCCCTGCGCGCGTCCGGCGGGTCACGGCCGTGCCGCGTCGGCGGGCACCGGTTCGGCAGGGGGCGCGTCGGGCTGGGCGCGCATGGTGCCGGTGGCCTGGTAGCGCAGGTGCCAGGAGAAAGCCTCCTCCAGCAGGTGCGGTGTTTGCTTGCCGGGCGCCCCGTCGAGCGCGCGCCGGTAGTAGTCGCGCAGCGCGGGACGGAAGTCCGGGTGCGCGCAGTTCTCGATGATCTGCCGGGTGCGTTGTTTGGGCGCGAGACCGCGCAGATCGGCCAGGCCCTGCTCGGTCACGATCACCTGCACGTCATGTTCCGTGTGGTCCACATGGGCCACCATCGGCACGATGCAGGAGATGGCGCCGTTCTTCGCCTGCGAGGGAGTCATGAAGCAGGAGATGTAGGCGTTGCGGGTGAAATCGCCCGAGCCGCCGATGCCGTTCTGGATGCGCGTGCCCATGACGTGGGTCGAGTTCACGTTCCCGTAGATGTCGGCCTCGATCAGCCCGTTCATCGACAGGCAGCCCAGCCGGCGGATGACTTCCGGGTTGTTGCTGATCTCCTGGGGGCGCAGGATGATGCGCTGCCGGTATTCGTCCAGGTGTGCGGTTAACTCCGCCACGCCGCCGGCGCTCAGGGCGAAGGCTGTCGCTGAGGCCATCAGCAGCTTACCGGAGCGCATCAACGCCAGCATGCCGTCCTGGATGACCTCGGTATAGGAGGTGAGCTGCTCGAACGGGCTTTCCTGCAGGCCCATGAGCACCGCGTTGGCGATATTGCCGACGCCCGACTGCAGGGGCAACAGGTTCGCCGGCAGCCGGCCCTTGCGCACTTCGTGGGTCAGGAACTCCAGCAGGTGGCCCGCGATGCGCCGGGAGTCGTCGTTCGGCGGCGTGAACACGCTAAAGCGGTCGGGCGCGTTCGTCTCGACGATAGCGGCGATCTTCTCCGGCGGGCAGGTGAAATACGGGCTGCCGATGCGGTCGCCGGGCTCCGTAATCGGGATGGGCCGGCGATTGGGCGGCGGGGCGTAACCGTAGTAGATGTCGTGCATCCCCTCCAGGAGCGGGTTCTGCCAGGCGTTCACTTCGAGGATCACGTGCCGGGCCTGGTCGATCCAGGTCTTGTTGTTGCCGACAGAGGTGGAGGGGATCAGGCTGCCGTCCTCGCGGATCCCGGCTACCTCGACGACCGCCACGTCGAGCGGCCCCAGGAAGCCTTCCGTGACCACCTGGGCGACATGGCTCAAATGCATATCGAGGTATTGCACCGCGCCGGCGTTGATGCGGTTGCGACAGGTGGGGTCGGATTGGTAGGGCAAGCGCAGGCCGAGACCCTCGGCCATGGCCAGGGCGCCGTCGAGTTCGGGACCGGTGTCGGCGCCGCTCCACACGTTGATGCGGCAAGGCGCAGCCGTGTCGCCGTTCGCCTCGATGCGCCGGGCGAGCGCGCGGGGCACCGCCTTCGGATAGCCCGCCCCGGTGAAGCCGCTCATGCCGACGTTGGCGCCCGCCGGGATCAGCGCGGCGGCCTCGTCCGCCGTCATGACTTTGCCACGCAGGGCCGTGCACTGTATTCGCGAGAAATCCGCCATTATTTTTCCTCCATGTTAGCTCGAATCAAAGTTACACTTACACGGCATGCGTCGCATGGGCGTGGCGCGCCCGCACGGCCAGGCGCGCCAGGAGCGCGCCGGTCA
>CBJNAR010000360.1:0-4940 GCA_966434075.1 uncultured bacterium | reverse complement strand
CCCGTGCCCAACTCGGTGACGCCGTGCTCGACCTGGATGCGGGTGTTCATCTCCATGAAATAGAACGCCCCGTCGCGGTCGACCAGGAACTCCAGCGTGCCGGCGTTCTGGTAGCCGATATGCTTGCAACCCTTGACCGCCGCCGCGCCAATGGCCTTGAGCACCGTATCGCTGAGGCCGGGGGCGGGCGCCTCTTCGAGCACCTTCTGGTGGCGCCGTTGCAGCGAGCAATCGCGCGTGCCCAGGTGGATGATGTGGCCGTAGTTGTCGCCCAGCACCTGCACCTCGACGTGGCGCGGCCCGATCAGGTACTTCTCCAGGTAGAGATCGGCGTTGCCGAAGGCGGCGCGGGCCTCGTTGGCGGCCACGGCGTAGGCGTCGGCCAGGTCGAACTCGTTCTCGACCACGCGCATACCGCGCCCGCCGCCGCCGCCCACGGCCTTGAGCAGCACGGGATAGCCGATGGCCGCCGCGCGCTCGCGGGCCTCGGCTTCGTTCACCAGGGCCTGGCTGCCCGGCAGCACCGGCAGCCCCGCCTCGCTCATGATCTGGCGGGCGCGGGCCTTGTCGGACATGCGCTCGATGACCTCGGGCGACGGGCCGATGAAGGTGATGCCCAACTGCGCGCAGATCTCGCCGATGTAGGGGTTTTCCGACAGGAAGCCGTAGCCGGGGTGGATCGCGTCGCAGCCGCTGATCAGCGCGGCGCTCATGATGGCCGGGATATGCAGATAGCTCTTGGCGGGCGGCGCCGGGCCGATGCAGACGGCCTCGTCGGCTTCGCGCACGGCCAGGGTATCGCGGTCGGCCTCGGAGAAGGCGACGACCGAGGGCACGCCCAGTTCGCGGCAGGCGCGCACCACGCGCAGGGCGATCTCGCCGCGGTTGGCAACCAGGATCTTATTGAACATGGGACTAGGAGTGGCCGGCACGGATTTGCTCGTTGACCGTGTCGACTTTATGCTGCATGGAGGTCGGTTTGTCGCGGCGCTCGTCGATCTTCAGAGTGGTGCCGACGCGCTGGGCGCCCGCGGCGAAAATCGCCTCGTTCATCGCCTCGCAGGCGGCCCACACGGCGGATCGCTCGCCTTCGAGCACGGTGCCCATGGGGTTCAACTGGTAGGTCACGCCCGGCTGCTCGGCCAGCGTCGTCAGCGCGGCGGCCACGTAGCGGCTGAGGCTCGGGGTTTCCGTGCCGAGCGGCGAGAAGGTAACCTCGGCAATCACTTTCACAGGTGTGCCTCCGATTGCTCAACGACGGCGTCCGGCGCGATGCGCTTGATCAGGCCGCCCAGCACCTTGCCCGCCCCGATCTCCCAGAATGTCGTCACCCCGGCATCGGTCATGAACTGCACCGACTCGACCCAGCGCACCGGGGAGTAAAGCTGGGCGACCAGCAGGCGGCGGATCTCGGCGGGGTCGGTGGTTGGTTGCGCGGTGACGTTGGGGATCAGCGGCACCTGCGGAGGCTGCAACGCGACCCCGGCCAGGATGCCTTCCATCTGGGCGGCGGCGGGGCGCATCAGCCGCGAGTGCGAGGCGATGCTGGCGGCCAGAGGCATGACGCGGCGCGCGCCGCGCTCCTTCGCCAGCGCCCCGGCCCGCTCCACCCCGCTGCGGCTGCCGCTGATCACCGTCTGGCCCGGCGCATTGAAGTTCGCCAGATCCACGTCGCAGGCGGCGCAGACCTCGGCCAGCATGGCATCGTCGGCGCCGAGCACGGCGGCCATGCCGCTGCCGTCGGGACTCTGGTCGCCCGCAGCCTGCATCGCCTCGCCGCGAGCGCGCACCACGCGCAGCGCGTCGGCCAGCGACCAGGCGCCCGCGGCCAGCAGGGCGCTGTACTCGCCCAGGCTGTGCCCGGCCACGAACTGCGGGGCGGGAACCGGCACGCCGCGCTCGCGCAGGGCCACCAGGTGGGCCAGGCTGGTCACGACGAGGGCAGGTTGGGCGTTCACGGTGCGGTTCAGTTCGGCTTCCGGCCCCTCGAAACAGAGGCGCGACAGGGCGAAGCCGAGCACCTCGTCGGCTTCGTCATAGAGGGCACGTACCGCGGGGATCTCCTCGTAGAGCGCGCGGCCCATGCCGGCGGTCTGCGATCCCTGGCCCGGAAAGACCCACGCGGCCCCGGTCTGCGCGGTCTCCGTCACCCGTCCCACCCCCAGCGCACGACGGTGGCGCCGCTGGTGAGGCCCGAGCCGAAGCCGACGAAGACGACGTTGGCGCCGGGCCGGATGCGCCCCGCCGCAACCGCTTCGCACAACGCCATCGGGATCGAGGCGGCGGAGGTGTTGCCCATGCGGTCGATGTTGGCGAAGAACTTGCTCATCGAGAAGTCGATGCGCTTGGACACGGCCTCGATGATGCGGATATTGGCCTGGTGCGGAATAATGAGGTCGATGTCGTCGAGCGTCAACCCGGCCCGGCGCACGGCGTTCACCGAATCCTCGCTCATGGTGCGCACGGCGAACTGGTAAACCTCGCCGCCGCTCATGTGGATATAATAATCTTCTTCGGCCAGCGATCCGCGCATGCCGGGCGCGGCGCTGCCGCCCGCCGGGATCTTGATCAGGTCGGCACCCGACCCCTGGGCATTGAGCACGAAGGACAGCACGCCCGCCGGGGACTCGTTGGCCTGCAACACGACCGCGCCCGCGCCGTCGCCGAACAGCACGCAGGTGGTGCGGTCCTTGAAGTTCAGGAAGCGGCTCAGCGACTCGGCGCCGACGACCAGCACGTTGCGGTAACTGCCGGTCTGCACAAACTGGGTCGCCGTGACCAGGGCATACATGAAGCCCGAGCAGACGGCGCCCAGGTCGAAGGCGGCGGCGTTCTTGGCGCCGAGTGCCTCCTGGACCAGGCAAGCGGTCGAGGGCAAGAGATAATCGGGCGTGCAGGTGGCGACGATGATCAGGTCCAACTGGTCGGCGGGGAGGTCCGCCTGGGCCAGGGCCTGGCGGGCGGCGTGGGTGGCGAGGGAAGAGGTGGTTTCGTCATCGGCGAGGATGTGGCGCTGGGCGATGCCGGTGCGCGTGCGGATCCACTCATCCGAGGTATCGACAAAAGTAGCCATCTCGTCGTTGGACATGACGCGCTCCGGCGTGTACATGCCCCATCCGCGAATTGCGGCGTAGTTCTTCACAACCATGCTCCTGAATGACGAAGCCCACGGATAGAACTCGCGGCGGCGGCAGCTTCGGATGGAGCTGGCGCCGCCGCGGGGCAGCCGGGATTACTCCTCGGTCTTGGCCTGCTTGATTTCGTACACTTGCAGGCCCTTGTAGGTGCCGCACGACGGGCACACATAGTGCGAGCGGTGCAGGTTGTGGCAATTCGGGCACTCGACGACGTGAATCGTCTTCGCGCGATAGCCGGTGCGATGCTTACCCTGCTGCGCGCGCGAGATTCGTTGCTTCGGGACAGCTCCCATGACCTTGTCAAACTCCTTTGCTACTGTTGCTGGTTCGCCGCGGGCGGCGAGGGTGTCCTAGTTGTTAGAATGCCGGTCGCTGGTGTCAAAATCGGCCAGCAAATTCGAGAGCGCCGCAAAGCGCGGATCGCCCTCGTCGGGGGCGCAATCACACTGGGCCAGGTTCCAATTGGTGCCACAGGTGGGGCAGAGGCCCCGGCAATCCTCGCTGTGCAAGGGCTGCATGGGCAGCGCGACCAGCAACGCCTGGCGCACGGGCTCGGTCAGATCGAGAATATGGTTCTGGCTGATGGGGAACAGGTCGTCCTCATCTTCGTCCGGGCGGTCGCTTTCGGGCATGGGGTGGCCGCTGACCACGTCGATGGTCTGCTTGAACAGTTCGTCCAGCGGCGCCTCGACCGCGGTCACAAAGGATTCCAGGCAGCGGCTGCACTGGAGTTCGACCTGGGCCTGCACGTTGCCCACGGCGCGCACCTGCGCCCGCAGCCGGGTCAGCGTGATGTGGCCCTGCACATCCCGCGCTACCAGCGTCTGCGACTCCCCCGGCAGCGCCTCGCTGAGCAGCAATTCGGGCGTGCCGAACTCGTAGCTGCGCTTGGCGCCGACCGGCTCTTTCATGAGCTGGGCAACATTAAATTCCATGTCCATCAGACACATAACTCCCCTCCGCGCATCGGGCGCGGCATAACCTCTGTATTATAGGGAACGCAGGCGTGGATGTCAAGCGCGGCCCGGCCTCGCGCCCCGACCCTCAAGGGTCGGGCTACGGCTACAAAGCCCGCCTGCGCGGGCTGAGACCATAGGCCGCGCCGCCCCGACCCTCAAGGGTCGGGCTACCGCTACGAAGCCCGCCTGCGCGGGCTATACCACATTGCATCAGGCCGCGCAGGCGGGCTTCGTAAGCGTAGCCGGAGGCTTGAGCCTCCGGGCTACGCCCCGCGCGTTGACGCAGCGCCCCGGCGCGTGCTAGAATGCAGCGTAGATCCCCGTTACACAGCAATACGTGTAAAGTTATAGTAGTGAGACTGGCCGGGGCCGGGCGTGCCTGGCCCTATTCATGTAGAGAAACAAACGAGCATATGATGGATCGACAATCCCAGATCGATAACCTGTTGGAACTGTATCAGCACCCCGAACACCGGGGCACGCTGGAAGACGCCGATGTCTCGGTGAAGGGCGGCAACCCCGGCTGCGGCGATATCGTCTGCTATCACCTCAAGGTGGGCGACGACGGGCGCATCAGCGCGCTGCGCTTCGAGGGCCAGGGCTGCACCATCAGCCAGGCCGCCGCCGAGTTCGTGGCCGAGCGGGCCGAGGGCGCCAGCCTGGAGTCCATCGAGGACCTGACGCACGACGAAATCATTGACCTGCTGGGGCGCGAAGTGGTGATGAGCCGGCCCCGGTGCGCCACGCTGGCGTTGGGTACACTCAAGGACGCCGTCAAAACCTATCGCCAGGGCCGGCGCTCTGTCTGTCCCGAATAGCGCCCGCGCCCATCCAGACCGGATCG
>CBJNAR010000359.1:0-4966 GCA_966434075.1 uncultured bacterium | reverse complement strand
GCGCGGCGCGTCACCCCGCCGGAGCGGTATGGCCATCGATAGCGGCGAGCCGCGCGGCCATGCTCATGATCCCTCGGATCAGGGTGGGCGGGGGCGCGAACGCCTTGTGTGCGGGCGATACGGCTCGTTCTTCAGGATCCATTGACTCTACTCCTCCCTTGTGCGTTTACCCTGCCCCGGCGGAGTCGTTGGCCGGGGTGATGTCCGGTTCCGGCTCGCCAAACCAGCGGATCAGGAGACCGATGACGGCCACCAGCAGCGGCAGGTTGCTGGGGATCCACATCAGGACCCCGGCAGCTTGCTGGTCCTGGCTCGCCGAGATGCCCAGGTCGTCGCGCAGCAGCGTTAAGATGCCTTGCGCGTTGTCCGGGCGCAAATACGTTGGATAGAGGCCGGGCGCGGCGAAGGTGATCGCGATGCCCAGCACGTCGTTGGCGATGGACGCTGCGAACAGGTAGATGATGCCGCTCGCCACCGGCAGGCGGTATTCCGGCAGCGGCGCCAGGATCGGCCACCAGAAGATCGTCGCCGTGACCAGGAAGCAGAGATGCTCCACAATGTGCAGCGGCTCGCTGTGCAACGCGGCGTCGTAGAGCGCGGGCACGTGCCAGACATACAGCGTGGTGAAGGCGAGCAACCAGGCCACCAGACCGTTGCTGCTGGCCGTGGCGACGATCCCGGCCGGGCGCCAGGCCAGCATCCGCCGCACCAGCTCCGCCGGCAGCCCCAGCAGCAGCAGCGGCGGCACCACCACGATCATCAACAGGTGCTGCAGCATGTGCATACTGAACAGGTAGCGGTCGCCCAGCACGTCGATGGGCGAGACGAGGCTGAGCAGTAAGAAGCCCACCCCCAGCAGGAAGGGCACCCAGGCCATGCTGGGCCGGAAGTGCAGGGCCGCCAGATAGGCCAGCACCAGCGCGATGCACCCCAGCACCACGGAGGGTTCCCAATCCCACGCCGTCAGTAGCAGCCGCTGCACTGTCATCAGAACAACGCCCAGATGTAGACGACGGAAAAGACCACCACCCACACCACGTCGACAAAGTGCCAGTACAACGAGATCGCGGCCATGGCCGAGTTGTGCGTGACGTTGCGGAACTGGCCCGTCAAGGCCAGGACAAACAGAATGATCAGCGCGATCAGCCCGGCGGTCACGTGCAGGCCATGGAAGCCGGTCAGCGTATAGAAGGTGGTGCCGAACAGGTTCGTGTTCAGCGTGATGTCCTCGCTGAGCAACTTGCTGTACTCGTACCCCTGCCCGCCGATGAAGATGGCGCCCAGGACGATCGTCGCGCCCAACCAGAGACGCACACCCTTCTCGTTGCCGCGGGCCAGGCTGCGGTCGGCGAACCAGATCGTGCCGCTACTGGCGAACAGACAGATGCTGAACAGCGTGGTCAGCGGAATATCGAGGGCCGTCTTCGCCGTGGGGCCGCCGGCCACGGCGGGCGAGTCCCGGTAGAAGATATAGGCGATGATCAGCATGGCGAAGAAGACCACTTCGGACACAATGAAGAGGGCGACCGCCAGTTGGTTCGGTTCCAGCCGTTCAAACCGGTCGAGATGCGGCGCTTCCACTTCCGCGTTCCCGGCGTTCAGGTGTTCAATGCCTGTCATGGCGTGACTCCCCCTAATGCGTCTCTTTCTTCCAGTCGGCGGCGTCCGGGTGGGCCAGGTCCCAGAGGGGCCGGCGGCCCCGGATCGGCGGGATTTGGTCGAAGTTGTGGATGGGCGGCGGCGAGGTCGTGGCCCATTCCAGGGTCCAGGCGTTCCAGGGATTGTCCCCGGCGATCTGGCCGCGCCGCAGGCTCAGCACACAGTTGATGACAAACAAGAGCACCGAGAAGGCCAGGATGAACGCGCCGATGGTCGAGATCATGTTCATCAAGCCCCAGCCCGGATTGTCGGGATAGGTCCACACCCGGCGCGGCATGCCGTCCCAGCCCAGCACGTGCTGGATCAGGAAGGTCATATTGAAGCCGATGAAGGCCAGCCAGAAGTGAACGTTGCCCAGGCGCTCGGAGAGCAGCCGCCCGGTCATCTTGGGGAACCAGTAATAGAAGGCGCCGAAGACCGCGAAGGCAGTGCCGCCGAACAGCACATAGTGCATGTGCGCCACCACGAAGTAGCTGTCGGTCAGTTGCTTATCGACGGGCACGGTGGCGAACTGCACGCCGGTGACACCGCCCATGGGGAAGAGGATCAGGAAGGCCACGGCGAACTTCATCGCGGTGGTGAAGTGCAGCCTGCCGCGGAACATGGTCGCCGTCCAGTTGAAGATCTTGACCCCGGTGGGAATGGCGATCAACATGCTGGCGAGGCCGAAGGCCAGGTCGAGCGTGAAGCCCATGCCCACTGTGAACATGTGGTGCGCGTAGACCAGCAGGCTCAGGAACCCGATGGCGATGGTCGAGCCGGCCACGAAGCCGTAGCCGAAGATCGGTTTGCGCGAGAAGACGGGGATCATCTCCGAGATCATGCCGAAGGCCGGCAAGACCATGATATAGACTTCGGGGTGGCCGAAGGACCAGAAGATGTGCTGCCAGAGCAGCGGGTGGCCGCCGTGCAGCGGGTCGAAGAAGTGGGCGGCCAACTGGCGGTCGATGAGCAGCATCGCCAGCGCCGCGTTAAGCGCCGGGATCACGAGAATAATCAGGACCGAATTGAACAGCACCATCCAGACAAAGAGCGGCAGCCGACGCAGCGTCATGCCCGGCGCGCGCAGGTGCAGGATGGTGACGATCAGGTTGATGGCTGACGCCACCGTGCCGATACCGCTAGCCAGCAGGCCCACGGTGTAGTAGTCCAGGCCGGGTGTGGTCGAGTAGGGCCGTTCGCTCAGGGGCGCGTAGGCAAACCACCCGGCGTCGGGCGCGCCGCCCGCGATAAAGCTGTAGTAGAGCAGCAGGCCGCTGAACAGCAACATCCAGTAGCTGAAGGCGTTTAGGCGCGGGAAAGCCACGTCGCGCGCCCCAATCATCAACGGCACGAAGTAGTTGGCGAACCCGATCAGGATGGGCATGACGACCAGAAAGACCATGGTCGTGCCGTGCATCGTGAAGATCTGGTTATAGGCCCCCGGTTGCAGCAGGGTGTTGCCGGGCACCGCCAGTTGCAGCCGCATCAAGAGGGCTTCGATGCCCCCCACGACGAAGAAGCCGATCGTCGTGATCAGGTACAGAATGCCGATCTGCTTATGATCGACCGACGCGATCCAGCTAATCAACCCCTCGTCGGAGCGAACAGCCGGCAGGGCTTCGGTGGGTTCGGGAACCAGCGGAATTGCGCTCATTTTAAGCTCTCCATATAGGCCGTGAGATCTCGCAACTCATCCGGGGCCAGGTGCAGGTTGGGCATGCGGTTGCCCGGCTTGACTGCCTGCGGGTTCTGCAACCAGCGCATGGTGTTCTCCGGGGTGCGGGGCAGGACGCCTGAGCCCAGCACCCCGCGGCTGGCATAGTGGCTGAGGTCGGGGCCGACGCGCGCCTGGGCCGCCGTGCCGCTGATCGCGTGGCAGTTGATGCACGTGCGCTGGGCGAAGAGTTGTGCGCCGTGCTGCGTCTCGGCGGTCGTGGGGGCCACCGCCGGGGCACGTTGCTGTTGCAGCCAGGCGTCGAACTCGGCCTGCGGCTGGGCGATGGCCCGGATCAGCATCCACGCGTGCTCTGTGCCGCAGTACTCGGCGCAAACGCCCTGATAGGTGCCGGGCCGGTCGGCCTCCAACCACATCCAGTTGGTCTGGCCGGGCACGGTGTCCATCTTGGGGCCGAGTTGCGGGATCCATACGTCGTGGATCACGTCGCCGGAATCGACCTGGATCAATAAGCGCTTGCCGACCGGCATATGGACTTCGTTGGCGGTAATGACGCTGGCGCCGGCCTGGGGATAACGGATCTCCCACCACCACTGGTGCCCGATGATCTGGATATCGGGGGGCTCCTGCCCATCCGCGGGCTTACTGGTCTCGACGGTCTGGGCGAGCTGCGCGGGGATGGCGAAGATCAGCACGCCGAGCAGGATCAAGGCCGGGCCGGCGGTCCAGGCGAGCTCCAGGCGGCGGTTGTTGTAGATCGCCGGCGGCTCCGTAGTATCCCCTGGCCGGGCCCGGAAGCGGAAGATCGAGTACAGGATGAATCCGCCGATGCCCAGGAGGATCAGGAACGAGATGAACAGGGTTCCGTTGAACAAGTCGGTGCTGGCACGCGCGAGCGGCGAGATGGGATCAGGCATGTCACATCCTTTGCGCGCAGCGCTTGGCGCTGTTTGGCTCTAACTATTCGGCTGTACTCTGGTTGGCGTGACGAGCAAATGGGCCGGTTTGAATCACCGTAGTCGATAGCGGGCAACTATGCGGCTACAATTAGAGGTAAATACAAGAACAACCGCGGCATGAGAGCGTGTTGGTTCCTGGCGTCTGTTCTAACGAGACCGCCGGGCTTTGCGTTATGCCGCGTATTTGGGGTCCCGTGATTTATATGTCATGTTAAGTTTTATCCGCTGCGCCTTAAGCTGCAATTTAGCTATGAGAATCCTTACCAAACACTGTTGACTCCCCAGAAGTGATGGTGTATACTGCGGGCGCAGTAGCGGCCTTTCGTCCCGGCCGGGACCGTGGGGGCGGATGCTCCCGCGGTTTCGCACCATCGGCCTCAGTACATCGGAATTCCATGATCCTCGCCGGAGCGCGTGCCCGCGCGGGAACCGGGCAGCAAGGAGTGGGGGATGCCTTCGACAGCCGAAGAGTTGCTAGCCAAGGGCAAGACAGCGGCTACTTCCGGGCAAAAGGATCTCGCGCGGGAGTACCTGGGGCGTGTGGTACAGTTGGAGCCGCAGAACGAGGAAGCCTGGCTCTGGCTGAGCGGGGTCGCTAACAACCTGCCGATGATGAAGTCCTGCCTGGAGCGCGTGCTGGCGAACCTGATTGGCAACGCGTGTCAGCATGGCGCCGCTGGCGAGCCGACCG
>CBJNAR010000358.1:0-4973 GCA_966434075.1 uncultured bacterium | reverse complement strand
ACCCGATCAGCGAAGCCTACTGGGCTACGGTGCCCATCGACGGCCAGCCGCAGCAGGTGCTGATCCAGCTCTACCAGCGCCGCGTGCTGACCTATGTGCCCGGCTTCGCGCCCGCGTGGCAGGTGCAGATGGGCAACGTCGGGCAGCACTACTTCACCTGGCGCTACAACACGCCCGTCGTCGCCGAGCAGGCGGGCCCCACGGCCACGCCCGCGCCCGCGGCCCCGCCCGCGCCGTTGAGCTCGCCCGACGGCTTCGTCGGCATCAGCGGCAGCCAGTTTGTCTACGGCGGCCAGCCGGTCACGCTCAAGGGCACCAACTACTGGATCCACACCGACCCCTTCGCGGGCACCTGGGCGTTCTGGGACGGCCCCACCGCGCTGGCCGAACTGGCGCGCGCCCGCGACCTGGGCGTGAACACCATCCGCATCGGCCTGCCCTACACGCACAGCGCCACCGACCAGGTGGTCTGGGGCGAGGGCTGCAACGACAAGGGCGCGCGCTGTGACCATGTCAACGGCTGGATCGCCAACGAGATGACCCAGTTGTTGCAGATCGCCTCGGTCTATGGCATGAAGGTGATCTTCGTGCTGTTCGACTGGGACGACACCATCGTCTCGCCCGGCTCCAGCGAGTATCAGAAGCAGATGAACTATCTGCAAGGCATCATCACCCCGTTCGCCAACGACGACCGCGTGCTGGCCTGGGACATCCACAACGAGCCCGAGAACTACCCGACCTGGCAGGGCGGCGGCGACGGCCCGGCCCGCGTCATCGACTGGATCGCCAACATCGCGGGGGCCATCCGGGCGCGCGACCAGCGCCACCCGGTGACGGTGGGCGTGGCCCATGCCGACAGCATGTTGCAGGCGCCGCGGGGCCGCCGCCTGCTCGACATTGTCGACTTCGTCAGCTTCCACTGCTACGACGCGGGTGGCCTGCGCACGCAGATCGACCTGCTGCAAAGCCAGACCAGCAAGCCGATCGTGCTGCAAGAGATGGGCTGGCCCACTGGCCCCGCCGACCCCACGATCAACCCCGGCAACTACAACGAGGCCACGCAGCAGTTCCTCTACCACGTAATGCTGGGCGACGCCAAGGCCAGCCGCCTGGCGGGCGTGCTCCAGTGGACGCTGCAGGACTTCCCACCCGGCGCGAGCACCGGCTACCACGGCCCGTCCTACGAGGATTGGTTCGGCCTGCTGCGCACCGACGGCTCGCGCAAGCCCGCCGCCGCCGAGTTCGCCGCCTACGCGGCCCCCATCCTGCCCAGCCACACGGCCACCAACGTCTCGCTGACCAAGACGCGCCGGCCCCCGCGCCCCTAGCGAGTGCTGAGTGCTGAGTGCTGAGTGCTGAGTTACGACAAGTAGTTGATCCAGTCGGGCTTGTCACTCTGAGCGGAGCGAAGAGTCTCGTCGCCGATACGATGAGATTCTTCGCTGCGGCGGGATCGCCCGGCTCCTAAAGGAGCGGGCTACGTGAACCAAGGCCGCCTGCGCGGCCTGGCGTAATAGTCCGACACGGCGGGCTACGCAACCCTAGCTCGCCTGTGCACGGGCCGGGCGGGGCCGCTACCGCACACGGGGCCTCCCGCGAACCCCAGCCCGCGCAGGCGGGCTTTGTATACGTAGCCCGCTCCTTTAGGTGCCGGGCGATCCCGCTAGCGCGCCGATGCATCCGCCAAGCAATCCCGCGCACCGCGCAAAAAGTGGTACAACTCGCCCCTTTCCGGTACAATAAAGGGATAACCAGGCGGGCGCCGGGCCGGCGGCGATGGGCCGCAGAGAGGGGGCCGCGAACCGGAACCCATGCCCGCCGCCGATAGCACGCCCCCGCCCCCGGCGGTGCCGGCACCCGGCCCCGCCGCGGGCCGCCATTGTGCCGCTGCATACGCCGGGCGGGCGCGGGCCGTAAAGGAGCGGATTGCGATTATGGTACAGCTAGCTGCATTTCCGAAGTGTTATATGGACGAGTTGTGCGTCACGCGGGCGATGACCGTCTTCGAGTGGATCGACCTGGCCGCCACCCTGCCCGTCGATGGGCTGGAGATGTACGACGCCTTCTTCCCCGAACTCGATCCCGATTATTTGGCCCAGGTCAAGACCCGGCTGGAGCGCCACAACCTGCAGATGCCGATGATGTGCTACTCGCCCGACTTCACCATCCCCGACGCCGAGGCGCGCCGGGCCGAGGTGGCGAAGGAGCGCCGCGTCATGGAGGCCACCGCTGCGCTGGGCGGTAGCTTCTGCCGCGTGCTGTCGGGACAGCGCCGGCCCGAGGTCTCGCGCGAACAGGGCATCGACTGGGTGGTGGAGTCCATCGAGGCGCTGCTGCCGCAGGCCGAAGACCTGAGCCTGACCCTGACCATGGAGAACCATTACAAGGACAACTACTGGACCTATCCCGAGTTCGCGCAGAGCAGCGACATCTTCTGCGCCATCCTGGACCGGGTGCCGTCGCCGCGCCTGGGCGTGAATTACGACCCGTCGAACGCGATCATCGCCGGGGAAGATCCGCTGGCCGTGCTCGACAAGGTGAAGGACCGCGTCGTCACCATGCACGCCAGCGACCGCTCGCTCAAGCCGGGCTACACGCTCGACGACCTGCGCGCGCAGGAGAATTCGGTCGGCTACGCGGCGGTGTTGCAGCACGGCGAGATCGGCAAGGGGCTCAACGACTTCGACACCATCTTCCGCACCCTGCGCGACGCCGGCTTCCACGGCTGGGTGTCGATCGAGGACGGCGTCAACGGCATGGACGAACTGCGCCGCTCAGCCGAGTTCCTGCGCGGCAAGATCGCCGAGTACTGGCCCGCCACGCAGTAGCGCGGCCCGCGGCAGAGGCCGCCCTGGCACGGAATTTGAGTTATAGCATGGTGTATCGTGGGCACAGACATGATCCTGATCGGTTGACGCCCAGCGGTATCCGAACGCGATCCGTGGTTGCCGCGGCGAGCCGGGCCAATGGGGTCCCCCGCCCGGCGCGGCGCCTAGCTGAAGGAGCACACCATGACTGAAGGACTCGGCGACAAGCTGAAGGGCAACATCAAAGAAGGGGCCGGCAAGGTCCAGCAAGAGTGGGGCGAGGCCACCAACGACCCCGACGCGCAGGCGCAGGGCGCCCAGCGCCAGGGCGAGGGCAAAGCCGATCAGGCCGTGGGCGGCGTCAAGAAGACCGCCAGCGACGTGACCCGCGATGTCAAGAACACCGTCGACGACGTAACGAGCTAATCGCCGCCCGCCGGGTGGCAACAACGGAGGACGGGCTTCCCCATGGGAGGCGCGTCCTCTACCACTTTCCAGGCACGATATGCTACACTGACACCATGAACCGGACAGCACTTCCAGGCGCCCAACCGGAGACGAGCCCTACCCTCCCGCCCTTGCGACTGCAAGCGGACGACGCCGGACACGCGAGTTGGCCCCTGCGGCTGGTCCAGGTGGGGCTGCGCGCCGTGTTCCGGCTGGTCTTCCGCGTGCGCGTGGCGGGTCGGGGCAACATCCCGCGCACCCCGGTCATCATCTGCGCTAACCACCTCACCTGGGTCGATCCGTTCCTTATCCTGCTCTTTTTTCCCGCCGCGCCGCGCATCTACGTGCTAAGCGACCATAACGCCGTGGCGAAAAGCGGATTCCGCCGCCGGGCGGTGGATGCCCTCGGCCTGGTGGTGGCGCTGGACCCCGGCCAAGGGCTGGCCGCGCTGCGCACGCTGGCCGGGATTCTGGAGCGCGGCGGCTCGCTGCTGATCTTCCCGGAGGGCATCCCCTGGGACGCGCCCGCCGGGGTGATCCGGCCCTTGCACCCCGGCGCCGCCTATCTCAGCGTCACCTGCGGCGTACCGATCCTGCCTGTGGGCCTGACCAGCGCCAAAGAACTCTGGCTGCGCCGCCGGCTGGTGGTGCGCGTGGGCCGCCCGCTGGATCCCGCCGCGTTGCCCGGCCCCCGTCGCGCCCGCATGGCCGCCCTCACCGCTGCCCTGGCGCGCACCCTCCAGGCGCTCATGCCGCCCGACCGCGACCGATCCCGCATCCGCCTGCTGCGCCGCCGGCTCACCAACCTGCTCGCCTAGCCCGCCCAACCTCAGCCCCCTGCCGGGACGAGTGCGGAGGGCCGTTGTCCTCAGCCGGCGGGCCGGTTTGAAACCGGCCCCTACAACGCAGGTGTGCCCACCGGCCCCTACAGCGCGGGCATGGCGGGCACCTGGGGTCGTTCCCGCAAACAGCATTTATATTAGTCCCGCTCTTCGCGTTCTTCGTTCCTTCGGGGTGAACTCATGAACGGATGTCAGGCCGGCGCATTGGCGCAGGGGGCGTATCTGTGCTATAGTCGTAGTTGCTGCCCACCGCTAGTCAGGGAGATCCCGGTATGGCTTCCGCCGTCGAGACACTGCATAGTTATGTGCCCCGCCTGGTGGCGCGCCGCCTGGCCGCCGACCCCGCGCCACTCAGCGGGCCGGTGTCCGACCATCTCCCCGCCGCAATGCTCTTCGCCGATATTTCCGGCTTCACGGCCATGACGGAGCAACTGCTGCAACAGGGGCCACAGGGGCTGGAGCAGATCACCGAGGTGCTGAACAGCTACTTTGGCCGGCTCATCGCCCTGATCGGCGCGCACGGCGGCGACGTGGTGAAGTTCGCGGGCGACGCGGTGCTGGCGCTCTGGCCGGCGGGCGCAGACGACCTGGCGACGGCGGTGCAGCGGGCCGCCGCCTGCGCGCTGGTCGTGCAGCGCACGCTGCCCAACGTCCAGGTCGCCGAGGGGCGGCGGCTGGCCGTGCCGGTCGGCATCGGCGCGGGCGACGTGGCCGTGGCCCAGATGGGCGGCGTGGGCGGGCACTGGGAACTGCTGGTGGCCGGGCCGCCCGTCTTACAGATGACCGCTGCCGAGCAGCAGGCCCAGCCGGGCGAGGTAGTGCTGAGTCCGGAAGCGTGGGGTCTCGTGGCGGGCACGGGCACCGGAACGCCGGTGCC
>CBJNAR010000357.1:0-4977 GCA_966434075.1 uncultured bacterium | reverse complement strand
CTGCCCGTAATAGTAGCCCACGACGGCCACGTCCACGGTGTCGCGCAGTTCGGTCTGGTACGAGCGCTTGAGCTTGATCCAGTTGAAGTCGCGCTTGCCGGCCTGGTATGGCCCGCTCAGCTTCTTGGCGACGATGCCCTCCAGGCCCTCGCTGGTGCTGTCGTCGTAGAACAGGGCCATCTCCTCGGCGTCCTCGGTGAAGAGGGCGTCGGTGACGCGCAGGCTCAGGCCCGGCGTGACCAGTTGCTCCATCAGCGCGCGGCGCTCCTCATAGGGCCGGCGGGTGATGTCTTCGCCGTGGGCGAACAGCAGATCGAAGGCGACCAGACGCAGCGGCAGTTGCTCGCTCATGGTGTCGATGCCGTGGATGCGGCGGCGCTTGGTGGTCTCCTGGAACGGGTAATACTTGCCCGTCTCGACGTTGTAGGCCATGGCCTCGCCCTCGATGATCGCCTGCTCGGACGCCAGGTTGGTGCGCACCGCGGCGGCGATCTCGGGGAACATGCCGGTCATGTTCTCCAGGCCGCGCGAGAAGATCGCGATCTCGTCGCCGTTCTTGTGGACCTGACAGCGGAAGCCGTCGTACTTCGGCTCCACTGAGCAGCGCCCCAGCCGCTGCAAGATCTCCTCGACGCTGTCGGCGCGCTCGGCCAGGGCCATCTGCACGGGATTGCCCACATGCACCGTGATCTCGGCCAGGGCGTCGGGCCCGTGGCGGTAGAGCGTTTCGGCGACCAGGCCGATGTCGCTGGACAGGTTATAGGCGCGTTCGAGCGGCGGGCGCAGCGACTTGTCGCCGGCTTTGGCCAGCGACAGGGCGTCGAGCACGGTAGGGTCGCGCACGCCCACGCGCAGCCGCCCAACGACGATGCGCGTGATCCACTTGGCGGCCATGGGACTGACCGCGTTCAGCATCTGAGCCAGCAACTGCACTTTGCGTTCGGTACTGCCGTGGCCGCTCGCCTCGGCCAGTTCGCTCAGCGCGGCGTGGACCGCCAGCAGGGTGACTTCGCCGTCCGTGGCCGCGTGCCCGGCTTGCGTGCGGCATTCCGCGGCGGCAATGCCGGCATCGCCGCGCTCGGTGAACACGCTTTGCGCTTGCTCGATGGGGCAGCCGGTCGCCTCGGCGATGGCGCGCAGGGCCAGCTTCTCGTTGACGCCGAACTCTTTTTGCCGGTACTCCGGCGCCAGCCGGCCCTGGATGAGGTAGGTCAGCGGCGCGATTTCCTCCGGCGTCGCCTGGCTCAACAGGGCGGCCAGCAGGTTGGTCATCTGGATGCGGCTGGTGAGCGGTTCCAGTTCTTCGAGCGTCTGGGCCACGGTTTGGAAGAGTAAGGCCATGGGGGTTGGGTCTCCTGACTGGCGAAATTGGTTACTGCATTATACCAGACGGCGCGGACCGGTGCCCACCGCGGGCCTAACCCCCCGGCCCCCTTCCCGTTCCGGGAAGGGGGAGACTGTGATGGGGCGCCTTGCGCGGGCGGGGAGGGCCGTGCTATATTGGTATCCGGTTCACCCCGGCATTTCAGGAATCCGCATATCAGCGCAGGAGGCAGGCGTTTCGATGAAACTGGTGACTTACGCGGGCGAGGACAACACTACCGGTGTAGGGCTGGTGACGCCGGGCGGGCAGATCGTGGACCTGGCGCGAGCGATGGAGTGGGCGGTGCCCGCCGCGGCGCCGGGCGTGCGCGCCAGCCTGCCCACGACGATGATCGGGCTGTTACAGGCCGGGCCGGCGGTTTTAGACGCGGCGCGTGCCGTCTCCGACCGGCTGGTGGCGCAGGACGAGCGCACCCTGGCCGCGCTGGCGCTGCCCGCCACGACGCGTCTGCTCGCCCCCATCACCCGGCCCAACAATCTGCGCGATTTTTACGCCTTCGAGCCCCATGTGAAGGCGGCGCGGGCCTTGCGCGGCCTCGATATGATCCCCGAATGGTATCAGATCCCGGTGTTTTACTTTTCGAACCCCGACGCCATCTACGGGCCCGATGCGCCCATCCCGGTACCGCAGGGCACGCAGGAACTGGATTACGAGTTGGAGATCGCCTGCGTGATCGGCCAGGGCGGGCGGGACATTCCCGCCGAGCGCGCCGAAGAGCATATCGCCGGGTACGTGATCATGAACGACTGGAGTTCCCGCGATTTCTGGCGCCAGTTCGAGTCCAAGCTGAGCATGGGTCCGGCCAAGAGCAAGGATTTCGCCACCAGCCTCGGCCCCTGGCTCACCACGCCCGATGAGCTGGCCGATCGGCGCGTGGGCAGCGGCGCCGAGACGCGCTACCAATTGGAGATGGTGGCGCGGGTCAACGGGCGCGAGTACAGCCGGGGCAACGCGGCCACGCTCACCCATACCTTCGCCCAGATGATCGCCTTCGCCAGCCGGGATGCCTGGCTCAAGCCGGGCGATGTGCTGGGGTCGGGCACGGTGGGCACCGGCTGTATTCTGGAACTGCGTCCCGAAACCGTCGGCGGCTGGCTCAAGCCGGGCGATGTGGTGGAACTGGAGATCGAGCGGCTGGGCGTGCTACGCAATACCGTCGTCGCCGGGCAGACGCCCGAAGAGGGGATGGTCGGGTAAGGCCGCGCCGGGTCGGGGGAGGATGCCATGGACACCGAGATGGTGATCACGCTCTACGACTATTTTACCTGGGCGCGCGACCGTATTCTGGACGCGGCGGCAATGCTCACCCCGACGCAACTGCGCGAAGCGGTGCCGGGCGGCTACGGATCGATCCACGACACGCTGGCCCACATGGCGGTCTCCGAGTGGATGTGGCAGGAGCGGATCGAGGGCCGGTCGCCCACCACCATGCGCACCGGCGCGGACTTTGCGGACCTGGGGGTCCTGCGCGCCTGGTGGGACACGGTTCACGCGCACACGATGGCCTACCTACGCGGTGCCGACAGCGCCGAGTTGCAGCGCGAGATCCACTACCATAACACCGAGGGGCGCGAGTTCACGCGCCGGGTCTGGCACGCGCTGCTGCACGTGGCGAACCACCAGACCGAGCACCGCAGCCAGATCGCCGGGATGCTGACCCATTTCGGCGTCCAGGCCCCGGCCACGGATCTGGTCGTATTCCTCAACCCGAACCCGCGCCCATGAGGTGGGCCGATTTGAGACCTGCGCACACAGATGGCGGTGTAGGGGCCGGTTTGAAACCGGCCCGCCGAACCGCGAAATGAGGAGATAGGCGAAAGCAAAAGGCCGCGAGCCCGTGCTCGCCGCCTGCCTGTTTGCCGGGGCGGGGTCTACGCGGGGCGTGCTGCCGGAGTCGCCGTGGCGGTTGTGCCGGCTGTGGCCCACTGCCACTCCATGTGCACCTTGAGCGTGCGCTCGATGGACTTCATCATCGGCAAGTCCTGCACGGCGATGAGCGAGACGGCGGCGCCGGTTTTCTGGGCGCGGGCCGTGCGGCCAATGCGGTGCACATAGTCCTCGACCGTCTGCGGCGCGTCATAGTTGATGACGTGCGAGACATCGGGGATGGCGAGGCCGCGGGCCGCCACGTCGGTGGCGACCAGGATCGGCGTCTCGCCGGTCTTGAACCGGTCAAGGGCACGCAGGCGGTCGGGCAAGGGCAGGTCGCCGTGGAGGGCCACCGTGTTCAGGCTGCGGGCGCGCAGGCTGCGGTGCAGGTCGTCCACGTCGCGCTTGGTGCGCACGAAGACCAGCACCCGCTCGGCGCCAGGGTCGCGCAGCAGGCGCATGAGCGTCGGGATCTTGTTCCCGTCGGGGATCATGTAGACGGCCTGGGTGACGGTCGCCACAGTCATGGCCGGCGGGTCCACGCTGGCCTGCACGGGATCGTGCAGCAGGCGATTGGCGAGCGGGCGGATCGAGTCCGGCATGGTCGCCGAGAAAAACAGCGACTGGCAGCGCGCGGGCAGGTAGGACACCAACTGCTGCACGTCGGGCAAGAAGCCGAGGTCGAGCATGCGGTCCACCTCGTCGAGCACGAACGCCTGCACGCCGTCGAGATAGAGCTTGCGGCGGCGGATCAGGTCGAGCAGGCGACCCGGTGTGCCGATGACCACCTGGACGCCGTCCTGCAACTGGCGGATCTGCGCGGTCATGCTCGCGCCGCCGACGATGACCGCCGTGCGCACGTCCATATAGCGGGCGTAGCTAGTGATCTCTTCTTCCACCTGGTAGGCCAGTTCGCGCGTCGGCACCACGACGACGGTGTGCAGGTCGTCACATTGGGCGATGCGGTCGAGCAGGGGCAGCACATAGGCGGCGGTCTTGCCGGAGCCGGTCTGGGCGTTGCCCAAAATATCGCGGCCATCGAGCGCGGCGGCCATCACACGCTCTTGAATCGGGGTGGGGGTCACGTGGCCCCGGCCGGCGATACCTGCCTGCAAATCGGGGCTAAAATCAAAATCTGTAAAGCGCAACGCGGCGCATCCTTTCTCAGGCAGGCGCGAATTGAGGCGCATGCCTAACAGCGTGCCGCCCCGGCGCGGCTTTGGGGCGCCGGACGGCTAATAATTCGGGGGCCTGGCGTTTTGCTCTACCGGCCCGTCTCATCTCGTACAAAGCGGGCATGATGCCCGAGGCAGGCCGCCGTGGTCTTCAAACATCGCTCATGCGCGGGGGCGCTGGGGGGAAGGGGAAGTACCGGTATGCTCTTTTCTCGTTTTAGCCTGCTCAACATTGTCTTCTTGAGTATACCCGAATCAAGCCCAAAATGCAAGAGGGTGTTTCGATATTTATTCTATCGTACCGCGGAGACGCCAAAGGCGCAGAAATCCTTGAAAGAAATTGTGTTTACGCCTCTTGCGGACCGGGCTATCGGACCCGGCATACTTTCTGCTACCTTTGGTTGCCGTTAGCAGCGTCGTTTGCCGGCGCGATTCGATGGAGGTGTGCGATGCCGTACGACACATTGAGCGATTTACCGGAGAGCGTGCGGGATAACCTGCCCAGGCATGCGCAGGAGATCTACCGGGCGGCGTTTAACAACGCCTGGG
>CBJNAR010000356.1:0-4978 GCA_966434075.1 uncultured bacterium | reverse complement strand
CCGATCAGCGAGGAGATGCGCGAGATCAGCCCGGCGGACGGCAAAGTCCACATCGTGCAATACTTCGAGCGCGCCCGCTTCGAGTGGCACCAGGAGTTCGCCGGGACGCCGAACCAGGTGCAGCTCGGCCTCATCGGGCGCGAATGGCTCGACGCGCAGAAGCCCTGAATGCTGCCTCCAACCGAACTTGTCATGCTGAACGCAGTGAAGCATCTCGTCTCTGCGCCACGGAGACGAGACTCTTCGCTGCGCTCAGAGTGACACGCCGGGGAGCGAGACTCTTCGCTGCGCTCAGAGTGACACGGACGCACGGAGACGAGACTGCACGGCGCGCGGTGTTCAGAAGCGGGGGAAATATGTTATAATCCGGCGGCCCTTTCTGCCGCCGGCAGGGGCACCACACGCGGCTGGAGGCGGTTGTTGCCGGCTCGGCTTTTTGGGAACGGTAGACGGTTTTAGTTTATCTCAACGAGGAGATTCTATGAAGATACACGAATACCAGGCCAAGGAGATCCTGGCCCGGCACGGCATCCCGGTCAATTCTGGTGAGCTGGCGACCACGCCCGAGGAAGCGGAGGCGATTGCGCGCAAGATCGGCAAGATGGTGGTCGTGAAGGCGCAGGTGCTGGTGGGCGGGCGCGGCAAGGCCGGCGGGGTGAAGCTGGCGAAGACCCCCGAGGAAGCCCGCGAGAAAGCCCAGCAGATCCTGGGCATGGATATCAAGGGTATCACCGTGCAGAAGGTGCTGATCGCCGATGCCGCCGATATTGCCCAGGAGTATTATCTGGGCGCCATCCTGGACCGCGGCAGCAAGCAGATCGTGGTCATGGCGAGCGCGGCGGGCGGCGTGGAGATCGAGGAAGTCGCCAGGGAGACGCCCGAACTGATCCACCGCGTGGGCGTGGACCCGCTGATCGGCTTCCAGGACTTCCAGGCGCGCGACCTGGCCTATGCCATGGAGATCCCCGCGCCGCTGATCCGCGATTTTGTGAAGATCTGCCGCGGGCTGGTCGACGCGCTGATTGCCGCCGACGCCAGCCTGGCCGAGATCAACCCGCTGATCCGCACGCCTGACGGCAAGCTGCTCGCCATCGACGCCAAGATGGACCTCGACGACTTCGGCCTGGCCCGGCACCCCGACCTGGAGGCGCTGCGCGACCCCAACGAAGACATCCCCGTCGAGAAGGCGGCCCGCGAGGCCGGGCTGAGCTATGTGAAGCTCGACGGCGACATCGGCTGCATGGTCAACGGCTCCGGGCTGGCGATGGGCACCATGGACGCCATCAAGCTGCACGGCGGCGAGCCGGCCAACTTCCTCGACGTGAGCGGCGGCGCCAACGAGCAGCAGGTGACGACGGCGATGCGCCTGATCCTGAGCGACCCCAAGGTGAACGCCGTGCTGATCAACATCTTCGGCGGCATCACCCGCGGCGACATCGTGGCCCGCGGCATCCTGGCCGGGCTCAAGGCGGTGCAGACCGACCTGCCGATGGTCATCCGCCTGGTGGGCACGAATTCGGAGGAGGGGCGCCAGATCCTGGCCGACAACGGGCTGGTGGCGCTGGAGTCGATGGACGAGGCGGCGGCGAAGGTCGTCGCGCTGGCCCACGAGCGGGCTGCTCAGGGGCAGACGCAGAAAGAGGCCCACGCATGAGCATCCTGGTCAACAACGAGACGCGCCTGCTGGTGCAGGGCATCACGGGCCGCGAGGGCGGGTATCATGCCCACCAGATGGTCGAATACGGCACCAAAGTCGTCGCCGGCACGTCGCCGGGCAAGGGCGGCACCAGGAACGAGGACGGCGTGCCGGTGTTCAACACCGTGTCCGAGGCCGTCAAGGAGACAGGGGCCAACGCCTCGATCATCTATGTGCCCGCGGCTTTCGCGCCCGACGCCATGTACGAGGCCGCCGACGCAGGCATTCCGCTGATCGTCTGCATCACCGAGCGGGTCCCGGCGCTGGATATGGTCAAGGTCTACCGCTACGTGCGCCAGCGCGGCGCCCGCCTGATCGGCCCGAATTGCCCCGGCCTGATCTCCCCCGGCCAGGCCAAGGTCGGCATCATGCCCGGCTATATCCACAAGCCCGGCAACGTGGGCCTCGTCTCGCGCTCGGGCACGCTGACCTATGAGGTGGTCAACGCGCTGACCCAGGCCGGCCTGGGCCAGTCCACCGCCGTGGGCATCGGCGGCGACCCCATCGTCGGTAGCTCGTTCATCGACATCTTGAAGCTGTTCCAGGAGGACCCGGCCACCGAGAAGGTCGTGATGATCGGCGAGATCGGCGGCACGGACGAGGAAGCGGCGGCGGCGTTCGTCCGCGACCACATGACCAAGCCGGTCGTCGGCTTCATCGCCGGGCGCACGGCGCCGCCGGGCCGGCGCATGGGCCATGCCGGGGCGATCATTTCGGGCGGCGTGGGCACCGCCGAGAGCAAGATGGAGGCGATGCGCGCCGCCGGCATCAAGGTGGCCGACGCGCCCAGCCAGATCCCCGATCTGGTGAAGAGTTCCTGAGTCCCACCAGCGTGCGCGCGGGGCGTCTGCCGCTTGGCAGGCGCCCTTTTTGTTGCGTGGCGGCCATCCGGCATGGCTCTTGCTCAAGCGGGCGATACCGGGATCGCCGGCAGGAGTAGGAGGCCATGACGCAACGATCCGCGCCCGACCAGCGGCACCTCAAACACGAGCGCTGGCGCTTGCTGCGCCACTGGTCGGCCTTCACCGATAAGCCCCTGATCGTGCTGTCGTTCGTGTGGCTGGGGCTGCTGGTGCTCGATTTCACCACCGGCCTAGACCCCATGCTCCAGGCGCTCAGCTACCTCATCTGGACCCTCTTCATCGTCGATTTTCTCGTCGAGTTCGCCATCGCCCCGCGCAAGAAGGTCTATCTGCAAAAGCATTGGCTGACCGCGCTGGCGCTGGTGCTGCCGGCGTTCCGCGTGCTGCGGGTGGTGCCGGCCTTGCGGGCGCTGCAGGCGGCGCGGGCGGCGCGCACCGTGGGCCTGCTGCGGGTGGTCACGTCGCTGAACCGGGGCATGGGCGCGCTGGGGCACACCTTGCAGCGCCGGGGCATCGGCTACCTGATCGCCCTCACCGTGATCGTCATCTTTGTCGGCGCCGCGGGGATGCAGTTCTTCGAGAACCCGGCGGCCCTGCGCGAAGCCGGCTATACCACGGCGGCCCAGCAGAGCGCCGGGCTGGGGAGCTACGGCGAGGCGGTCTGGTGGACGACGATGCTCATGACCACGCTCGGCTCGGACTACTGGCCGCAGACGGTGGCCGGGCGCGTACTCTGCGGCCTGCTCTCGCTCTACGCCTTCGCCATCTTCGGCTACATCACGGCCACCATCGCCGGGCACTTCGTCGGCCAGGAAACGAGCGCCCAGGTGGACAAGGCCGCCACCGAGGCGGCGTCCACCGCCGCGTCCGGCACCGCCGCGCCCGACGAACTGCGCGCCTTGCGCGAGGAGATCGCCGCCCTGCGCGCGCAGATGGCCGCTCTGCCGCCGCCCCGGCCTCATACCGCCCCGCAGTCCAGCCTGGACGCCGAGCTGCACCGGGCACCGCCCGCCCCCGCGGGAGACCGTCGCTAGGGCGCCCGCCCCACGTGCCGGCGGGGCCGGGGGCTACGGGATGATCTCGATCTCGGCCTCGATCTCGACCGGGATGCCGAACGGTAGCTCGGCCAGCCCCACGGCGGACCGGGCATGGGCGCCGATGTCGGGGCCGAACACGTCGAGGATCAGGTCCGAGCAGCCGTTGATCACGGCGGGCTGCCGCGTGAAGCCGGGCGCGGAGTTGACCATGCCGAAGACGCGCAGCCAGGCGGCCACCCGGTCCAGGTCGCCGAGCGCCCGCTGCAAGCTGCCGAGGATCGACAGCGCCGTCAACCGGGCGGCCTGATAGGCGTCCTCCGGCGAGACCTCGGCGCCGACCTTGCCGAAGGGACCGGCCAGCGTGCCGTCGGGCTGCTGCGGGCCGTGCCCGGCGATGTAGGCACGGTTGCCGCGGATGCGCACCTGGGCAAAGGGCAGGCGCACATCGGGTGCCACCTGGACGGGCGCCGGGAGCACCAGGCCGAGCGCGGCCAGTCGCGATTCGATCTGCATGGGCTTCCCTTTCTCAGCCGGCGGCGCGGCTGTTTGCCTGGAACGTCTCGCCCTCAATGCCCCAGCCGACGATGCGCGTGGGCGTCAGGGGGATCATTTCGGGGCCGAAGTCGCGCATGATCTCCTGGCCGCCGGTGGGCAGGGTTTCGGCCCGCCCCCGGATCTCCAGCCCGCGGGCCTTCCACGGCGGCAGCACATCGTCGACCACGAAGGCCACCCGCCCGTCGCGGGCCACGTCGCGGAACTTCTTGGTATTGCCGATCGTGTGCCCGCCGATGTCAATCGTGTCCAGGTCCGGATTATAGCGGAAAGCCACCGGCACGACGTGGGGTTCGCCCGCCGCGTTGACCGTGGCGAGTCGGCCCAGCCGCTGGCTCTGGAGGTAGGCGATCTCCGCCGGTGTAAAGGCGCTCATGGCGTTTCCTTTCTCCCCCCTACGCGTAATGCTGCGGGCAGCCATACAGGCAGTAAACGGCCTCAACATTGTTCCGCGATCTATAATACAGGCGGATGTATGCTAGCCGGCCACCCGGCATCCGTTCACGAATTCACCGCTTCTTCGCGCCCTTCGCGCCTTCGCGGTGAGCAATCTGCGAGGACACCATGACGGAGATTCCCGAGAATTTCGCGCGGACGATGGGAGAAGTGTACGGCGATGAGGGCCGGGCCTGGCTGGGGCGCCTGCCGGACCTGCTGGCCGCGTGCGCCCGGCGCTGGGGCCTGACCGTGGGGCCGCCGTTCGTGCCGCTGTCGTACAACTACGTGGCTCCGGCGACGCAGGCGGACGGCACGCCGGTGGTGCTGAAGGTGGGCTACCCTGGCCGCGAACTGCGCACGGAGATCGCGGCGCTGCAACTCTATGACGGCCA
>CBJNAR010000355.1:0-4981 GCA_966434075.1 uncultured bacterium | reverse complement strand
ACATACCAGCATGGGGTAGCCGAGCACCTGGAACACCAGATCGGGCTGGGGGCAGACGTTTTCGCCCATCAGGTACAGCGGCCAGTTGATCAGGCCCAGGATGGGCCAGCCGATGCGGCTGAACACTGGCCCGACCAGCGGACCAACCAGTAATACGCCGAGTACCACCCAGGTGAACCAGGTGTATTGCGCCGGCGGGCGCGCCGATTTGACATAATGTAAGCTGGAGACGGCCATCGGTTACACTCCTATACCGGCCACACTGCGGGTGCGGTGTCCCACACCGTGCGTGAGTTGCCCCCGGCTATCCAGCAAGGCGCGGGCCGCCAGCTTGCCGGAGCGCACGGCGCCTTCCATGCTCGCCATATAGTCTTGCTGCGTATAGTCCCCGGCCAGAAACAGATTGGGCACGGGCGTGCGCTGGGCGGGGCGGTAGCGGTCGGCGCCGGGGCTTTCGCGGTAGATCGAGTTGGGGATGCGTACCAGAGCGGTCTTGCGTACCTGGGCCCCGCGCGTGGCCGGCCAGAGATCGGCCAGCGCCGCCCGGCAGCGCTCCACGATCTCGTCGTCGCTCAGGGGCCACAGCGGGGCGGCGGGGGCAATCGCCATCGACACCAGCGACCCGCCGTGCCTGCCGTACTCGCGCGGCGCCACGACGGCCAGGTCGGCGAAGACCGAGAAGGGCGCATCGGCGGTGAAAAACAGGTTATCGACGGTCGAGACGCGGCGGTCGAACCAGATCTGGGCGTTCATCACCGGCACGCTCTTGAGCTGCCACAGGTAGTCGAATTGCGGGAACCGCCGCAGGGCCGGCGGCAAGATCTGCCGGGTGGAGTGCAGCGGAGCGGCCAGCACATAGGCGGCGGCGGTGCGCAGGCTGCCGTCGTCCATCCGCACCCCGGCCACGCAACCGTCCGGCGCCGGCTCCACTGCCTGGACACGCGCCCCCGTTTCGATGCGCCCGCCTCGCGCCATGATATAGTCCGCGAAGGGGGCGTGCAACCGCTCGCCCGGCGGGCCGTCGAGGAAGCCCACCCGCGAAGCCGTGCCCGCGCGCGAGAAGTGGTGGAAGACGGTGGTCATGGGCCGGGCCGACAGTTCCGTGGCGGGCAGGAAGCCCATCGAGAGCGCGATCGGGTTCCACATCTTGTCGAGCACGCCGGGGGCGATGCCGTGCTGGCGGTGCCACTCGGCGTACGACAGGCGGTCCCAGCGCTGGATCGCCGGGAGGCTCATCAGCCAGGGGCGGATCAGGGCGCGCATGTTGGTCAGCTTCTCGCCCAGCGTGAACAGGTCGGTGGTGCCGAAGGCCGCCATGCCGTTGAACGGCGCCGGCCAGCGCGGAAAGCGGAACGTGGCGGGTCGTGCGCCGGCGCGGGCCACATACAGGGTATGATCCTTCCAGGCAATGTGGTCGTAGGCGCCGACCCGGCGCATCATCGCCAGCAGGTCGCGGTAAGAGCCGAAGAAGATGTGGAGGCCGCTTTCGACGACATCCCCGTCGACGTCGCGCCAGGACGAGACCTTGCCGCCCAACACGGGCCGCTTCTCCAGCACCACCGGGCGCAACCCGGCATCGACCAGTTCGACGGCCGTCGCCAGCCCGGCCAACCCGCCGCCCACGATCAACACCTCATCCACGATGCGCGCCCTCCATGCGTTGCACCCGCCACCAGACTCGCGGCAAGAGCGCCAGTTTGGCCCGGTTGGGCACGCGCGCCCGCCGGGTAAACACATCATACCCGTTCGCCTCGATGCGGTCCAGGATGGCCCGGTAGATGGTCGCCGCCGCACCCACCGCCAGGCGGCTATCGGGCGCCAGCATGGCGATGCCCGGCCACGCCTGGGTGTACAGCGTGCGCGCGCGGGCAATCTCGAAGCGCATCAGCGCCGTGAAGCGGTCGTTGATCACGCCGTCCAGCAGTTCGCGCGCGGTGTAGCCGAAGCGGTCCAGGTCGGCGAGCGGCAGGTAGATGCGACCCTGGCGAGCGTCTTCGCCCACGTCGCGCAGAATGTTGGTCAGTTGCAGCGCCACGCCGAGCCGGATGGCGTAGTTTGTGGCCGCCGGGTGGATGGCCCCGGTGATATGCATGCTCATCTGCCCCACGGTCGAGGCGACGCGATAGCAGTAGATCCAGAGGTCGGCCCAGGTGGCGTAGCGGGCGATGGAAATATCCATGCGCACCCCGGCCAGCAGTTCGTCGGCCAGGGCTTGCGGGATGGCGAAGCGCCGGCGGGTGTCGGCCCAGGCCAGCACCACAGGCGCCGTTTCGTCCCGCGCCGGGTGCGGCGCCCGGCAGCGCGCGGCCCAATCCGCGAGGGCCTGCTCGGTCTCGGCCACCGAGAGGCCGCGGGCGGGGGCGCTGTCCACCAGATCATCGCTGGTGCGGCAAAAGGCGTAGAGGGCCAGCACGGCCTGCCGTTTGGCGGGCGGGAGCAGGCTCGCGCTGAAATAGAAGCTGGCCGAGTGCGCGCGGATCATGGCGGCGCACGCCGCGTAGGCCGGGCGCAAGCTCGCGGCGGGCACGGCAACGGGCGGGCCGGCGGGGCGGGCGTCCGGCGTGCCGAGTCGCGCCAGGGGCAGGCCGGGGACGAATCCGTCCTCGTGGTAGGCCAGGTAGGCGGGCGCGGCGGGGGCGCGCGCGGCCCAGCGCTCGCTACCGGCCGGCAACGGCAGCGTGTTCGGCCAGCGGCGCTCCGCCGGTGAGTCCCCAGCGCGCGCCTGCCCCTGGTCCGGCCACCACGCCGGTTCCGGCCACGATCCGCTCTGCAACTCGTTTGCCACTGAGCACTGCTCCTTCCATACTCGCCAGGTAGTCCTGCCGGGTGTAATCGCCGCACAGATAGAAGTTCGGGACGGGCGTGGCCTGGTCGGGCCGGTAGCGGTCGTGGCCGGGGCGGGCGCGGTAGACCGATTGGGGGATCCGCACCAGGGTGCTTTTGAGCAGGTGCGCCTGGGCCGCCTGCGGGTGGAGTTGGGTGAACTCGGCCAGCGTCCGGCGGATCACGTCCGCGTCGTCCAGGCGGTACCACTCGGCGGCGGGCGCCACGACCATCTCGACCATGTGGCGGCCCGCCGGTCCCTCGTGCAGGTCCGCCGCGCACCGGCTCAGTTCGGCATAGACCGAGAGGTGCGTGCCGCTGCTGAAGATCAGGTTGTCGACGCCGATCACCGGGCGGTCAAAATAAAGCTGAACAGTCATCACGGGTTGGCCGTGCAGCCGGCGCAGGTCGGCGAAGGGGGGCTGGGCCCGTAACGCCTCCGGCAGCGTTTTCCAGAGGTTATGCACCGGCATCGCCGAGACGTAGCAATCGGCTTGCAGCAGTTCGCCGCCGGTCAGCCGGAACCCGGTCACGCGGTTCATCGCTGCGTCATATTCGATGCCGGCCACTTTGCTGTTGGGCACGAAGCGGACCCCCCGCCGGGCTAGGTAGGCCAGGAAAGGCTCGAAGAGGCGGCGCTGGGGCGTCCCGCGCAGGAAAGCCACGCGCGAGGCGTCGGTCTCCTTGGCGAAGTGCGACAGCACGGTGAGCACCAGCTTGGCGCTGACCCGCTCGGTGGTGTCGAAGTTGAGGGCCAGGGCCATCGTGTCGAAGAAATCGCCTAGCGCGCGCGGTCCCATGCGGTGGCGCAGGTGCCATTGGGCGTAGGTGTAGCGGTCCTGGGCATCGATCCAGGCCTGGTTGCCGGCAATGGGCCAGAGCAGGCCGTAGCCCACGCGCAGCTTATCGGGCAGCGTGAGCACGCCGCGGTTGCGGGCGATGGCGACCAGCCCGTGGGCGGGGGCGGGGAGCCCGCGCGCGAAGCGCAGCGGCGACAGCCACCCACCGGGCCGCGAGAAGGTCATTTCGTGCGCCTTCCAGTCCAGGTTGGCGGCGAGGCCCGTTTCCCGGAATAGCCGGTGCAGGTTGCGGTAGGCGCCGAAGAACACGTGCAGGCCGCTTTCGAGCCAGTCGCCTCCGGCATCTTGCCAGGACGAGACTTTGCCGCCCGCCTCGGCCCGCTTTTCGACCACCGTGACCCGGTGCCCGGTATCGCTCAGGTATTTGGCGGCCGCCAGTCCGGCTAACCCGCCGCCGGCAATCAACACGTGCATGGACGTGGTCCCTCTCCTGCTTATACTACTACAGGCATCGCAAGTGATACACTGCCGCCAGTATAATGGATAGCTGGATCTTTGTCAATACTTTGTTCAATCATTTGGTAGTTGCAGTGCGTATACCAGTGCGCTATAATGCCGCAGACAATAGCCCAGTTGTGACGCTGGACACGGCGCGGGCAGCGAGGAACCGCCGATGAATCCCGTTCTACGATACTGCGCGCTGCCCGGCGCGCCGGCCCGGCGCACCGATACGGCCCAGATGCTGGGCAAGGTCGGTGCTCAGGCGGCGTTCCATCGCCTGGCGGCCCGGCACCTGGCCGCTCTTTCCGCCGCGCCCGTGCCCTGCACCGCCCTGACCGTCGCCTGCTTTCGCGAGGATGGGGCGCTGCTCACCTGGCGATTCCGGCGCGACCAGCTGTGGGATCTCCCCTCCTGCGCCTTGCCGCCCGGCGCCGATGCCGCGCAGTACGCCGCACACGTGCTCACGGATCTCGGCGGGGTCACGCCCGCGGAACGCTTGCAGGTTTTCGGCCTGGTCGATTGGGGGCCGGCGGCCCGCGCCGCCGGGTGGGGCTGGACGGCCTGCCTGTTCGGGCAGGTCGGCGCCGTCGATCCCTTGCCCAGGCCCGCGGACGTGAGCGGGCGTGCTTTCTTGCCGGTGGCGCGGATACCGCCCGGCGTGCCGGCGGATCCCTGGCCGCGGGTGCGCACCGCATTGCTGCAGGCGGCAACGGAGGTGTTTGCGGCGACGCACGACTTCTGGCTATTGCAAACGTGGGACGCGCTGATAATGTACGATCTCGACGATGTACCGGGGTAAGCTTCCGTCACGGGGGGGGGCGCGCGGTGGGGGCGTGGGGAGCGGGCGGGACGGCCGT
>CBJNAR010000354.1:0-4982 GCA_966434075.1 uncultured bacterium | reverse complement strand
CGGCGCGTGGTCGCTGCCCGGCATCGGGATCGCCTCGATCTGGTAGCGCACATACGCGCCCGCGGGCTGCGGCGGGATCGTCGCCTCCCACACCGACAGGTAATCCCAGAGCAGTTCGGACCATTCGGTGTCGCGCCAGACCATCGGCACCGCGGTGCCGGTGGTCGCCTGTCCAGCGTGCCCGGCGGGGCGGCTGCCGTCGGCGGTGTAGTAGAGCCAGACGGCCTGCGCCGGGAAGCTCGGCCCGGTCGTGGCGCGGATCGTCACCGGGGCATCCGCCCGCGGGCGCAAGGGATCGATCTGGAACTGATGGCGCACGCCGCTGAGGGCCTCGATCAGGGCGCGGGTGGTTTCCGGCCCGGCGGCCAGGTGGCCGAACACAAAGTCGGGCATGACGTCGGGGTGCTGGCCGGGCACCGGGCCCGCGATGGGCGCGGGCGCCTCGTGCGCTGGGGCCAGCGAGTCGGGCTGCCCCGGTTGGGGGGTGCCGTCGGGTTTGGTTGGGTCAGCTTCGCTCATAACACGTGCTCACAAAGAGAGGGAGGCAACCCACCGGTTACTCCCTCTCGACTAAGGCGGAATTGAAGTCTAGCGGGCCGGGCCGGTTTCAAACCGGCCCTTACACCGCATAATTGCCATGACGGGCCGGTTTGAAACCGGCCCCTACACCGCAGGATTGCCATGACGGGCCGGTGTGAAACCGGTCCTTACACCGCAGGATTGCCATGACGGGCCGGTGTGAAACCGGCCCCTACACCAGGCGCAAGGGTGGGGGCGCCGGCCTTAGCCCTTCACGCCGCCGAGGGTCAGCCCGGCTTGCAACTGCTTCTGCAGCAGCAGGAACAGCACCGTGACCGGCACCGACATGCAGATGGCGCCCACCGCGAACCAGCCCCACGGCTGGCGGTAGTTGCTCTGCAAGCCGATCAGGCCCACCATGGCGGTATATTTGTCGGCGCTGAACAGCACCGTCTGCGCCGTGATGAACTCGCCCCAGCCGGCCATGAAGCCTAGCAGCGCCGTGACGGCCAGGGCCGGGCGGGCCAGCGGCAGCATGATGCGGAAAAACGCCTGGGTGGGCGTGGCCCCGTCCACCCGCGCCGCCTCTTCCAGGTCCACCGGGATGGTATCGAAGAAGCCCTTCAGGTTCCAGGTCGAGAAGACCAGGGTGCCCGCCGTGTAGGCCAGTACCAACCCCAGCAGGTTATCCAGGAGTTGGAGTTGCTTGAAGATGACGAACACGCCGATCAGCGAGAGCACACCGGGGAAGGCGTTGATCGCCAGCATCAGTGTCAGGATGCTGTCGCGGCCTCGGAACCGCCAGCGCGAGAAGGCGTAGGCGGCACTGGTGCAGACGGCCAGACTTGCCACGGTGGTCAGCACCGCGACAAAGAAGCTGTTGCGCATCCAGAGCAGCAAATCGAGGTTCTCATGCCGGGAGAACATGTATTGCCAGTTTTCGAGCGAGGGGTTGGACGGGATCAATTCGAGCGTGGTGCTGTAGAGCGAGTTACCGGGCCGGAACGCCGCCTCGATCACGAAATAGATCGGAAACAGGGCAAAGACCAGGAAGATCACCACGACGACGTTGGCGAGAATGCTCTTCCACATGAATTGCCGGCGTTGGCGCCGGCGCCCGGCTTCGGCCTCGGCCAGCACCTGAGATTGGACGGCTTCATACGATCCGCCGGTCACGCGGGGAGTATCGATGGCGCTCATTATTCGTATGCTCCTTTCGTGATGCGGGTCGCGCGCAGGTTCACCATGGTCAGCAAGAACAGCAACACAAACACAATCATGGCGAACGCGCTGATCAGGCCGTAGTTGTTCTGGGTGATGCCCATACGGTAGCCGTAGAGCATGACGAACTCGGTGGCGCCGGGGTGGGCGACGGACGTGAAGGGGCCGCCGCGGTCGGTAATGACCCAGACGGTGTTCAACTGCTGGAAGGTGGTGATCGAACTGAGGACCACCGCGGGCAGCACGGCGGGGCGGATCAACGGCAGAGTGATCTGGCGCAATTGCGTCCAGAACCCGGCGCCGTCCACGCGCGCTGCCTCATACAATTCGCCGGGCACACTCTGCAACGCGCCCAGGATCACGAACATGAAGAAGGGATAGCTCAACCACAGGTTGACGATGACCACGGCGATCCAGGCCAGGATGGGATCGCCCAGCCAGGCCGGCGGATTCTGGATACCGATGGCGCGCAGGATCTGGTTGATCGGGCCGAACTCGGAGTTGAAAAAGAACTTCCAGATCGGGGCGGTCATAATCGCGGGCGCCGCCCATGGAAGGATGAGCAGCGTGCGGTACAGCGACTTCAGTTGAATAAACGGGCCGTTCAACACCAGCGCGAGGGCCAGTCCGAAAAGAAAGAAGAGCGCCACGCAGACCACGGTGTAGAGCAGCGTGTTGCCCATGACGAAGAAGAAGTCGGTGTTGAAAACCTTGTTGCGCGCGTCCCAGAAGGTGTTGATATAGTTGTCCAGCCCGATGAACTGGAAGGTGCGTTGCTTCGAGGGGCCGAAAAAGGTCGCCAGGTCGGGCGGATTGTTGAAGTGGAACGTATTGCGGTTGGTGAACGACATGAAGATGATGTACAGGATCGGCAGGACGCTGAAGACGAGAATGCCGAGCATCGCCGGGCCGATGTAGGCGGAGACCAGCAGGGCGCGGTCCCGCTGCCCGCGGCTTGCGATGACCGGCGCCTGGGCCGCTGTTGCGGTGCCACTGCCGGCAGATAGCGTACTACGAGCCAATTCGGAACCTCCTCTCGGACGGGGCGCACGTGCGCCGGCGCGGCGACCGGGACATCCGGGCCGGGCGAGCGCAGTGGGGGCCGCGCCCGCCCGGTCCCGGTGCGCGGCGGATCGCTCTTGCGGTCCGCCGCACGCGGTTTACTTCATCTTGGCGATGTTGTCCTCGGCGGTCTTTTGCACCTCGGCCATCACGTCCTTCGGATCCTTATTGGTGGTGAAGAGCGTGGTCAGGCCCTTGGCGACCGGGTCCCAGAGCTGGGTCATATATGGCGTGTTGGGCAGCGGCACGCCGTCCTTGGCCTGGGCGTTGAACCCGGCCACAATCGGGTCGTTGGCGCGTGCCGCGGCGGCATCGTTCTGCGCCGGGACCACGCCTTCGGCCAGCTTCATCTGCGCGTCCTTGGACGTGTAGAACTTCATCACGTCGGCGGCGACATCCGGGTTCTTGCTGCCATGCGCCAGCATGACGACCTTGACGCCGACGAACTGCTTGGCCGGGCCCTTCTTGCCGAAGTCAACGGCCGGCAGCTTGGCGAGGCCGAAGTCGATCCCGGCCTTCTGCAGGTCGGCGATGTACCAGGGGCCGTTGAGGATGATCGGCGCCTTGCCGTCCTTGAACAGCGAGTCGGCCACGCCATAGTCCACGTCCTTGGGCAGGATGGCCTGGGCGTCCTGGATAAACTTGCCGGCGGCGGCGCCTTCCGGCGTATTCAGGCCGACGTTGCCGTTTTCGTCCACATAGAACGCGCCCGCCCCGTAGAAGAGCCACGCGTTGAAGTAGGCGTCCTTCGGGTTCCAGACGGCGAAGTACTGGCCGGGGTTGGCCGCGTTGTACGCCTTCGCCATCGCCATCAACTCGGTGGTGTTCTTGGGCAGCTTGTCCTCGGTGATCAGTTTCTTGTTGTAGATCATCGTGACAGCTTCCATCGACTCCGGCAGACCATAGATCTTGCCGTCATAGGTCACGGCATCCTGGGCTACCTGCGGATAGTTGGCCTGCAGATAGGCCTTGTCGATGCCCGCGCCCTTGAGGTCGTCGAGCGGGTCGATCACGCCGATGAGGGCATCTTCGCCGATGTGGTCATCCACCCAGGCGATAATATCGGGGCCGGCGCCCGCCGGGACGGCGTTCTTGACCTTGTTCTCCAGGTCGGGGACATGGAGCAGGTTAATCGACACGTCGGGGTGGGCGGTCACGTAATCGTTGAAAATGCCGGCGATGGGCTTGTAATACTCGCCTTCCCAGTTGTGCCAGATGGTGATGGTCGTCTTAGCGCTGCTCGACCCCAGGACGGCCGGCGTCTCGGTCGGCGCGGGGGTGTTGGTGGCGGCAGGCGCGGCGGCGGCGGGCGTATCGGTCGCAGCGGCGGCGGCAGCGGGCGTGGCCGTGGCGGCAGCGGCGGCAGGCGGGGTATCGGTCGCAGCAGCGGGGGCCGTCGTGGCGGTGGCGGCAGCGGCGGCAGCCGGGGTATCGGTCGCAGCAGCGGGGGCCGTGGTGGCGGTGGGCGCTTCGCCGCCGCAGGCGCTGACCAGCACCAGCAGCAAGGCGATCACGGCCAGCCAGCTATACCTGAACATCTTCATGGAATCTCTTTCCTCCTCTGTCTTTGCGGTGGAGTCACCCGCGGGGTCATGCCCCGCCGACTCCCAATCGTTTTATGGACATCGTGCTGGAATCGGGTCCCGCTCAGGGGAGCGCAGGCCGGGGGCCGGCTCCGGCTGAGGTCATTACGCGCTGCTTACCGCCTCCTTTCCGGATCCAGATTGCGCTGCTGTTGGCCGCCTGCCCAGGAGCCGGCCGCGATCAGCGTGATCCCGCATGGGATCGGATCGTCATTATTCCCAGGCACGGCAAGTTGCAGGCAGCCTGTACTTTACCGGCTGCCTCAGCAATAACCATACCGGGGCAATCGAGCGACCGAGGGTACACGGGTGCGGGGAGGGATGTGGAGGGCACGATACGGGACCGTGTGTCTGCCGGCTCGGTTTTGCTCTGCTGCGCCATCGATGCCAACCGCCATTACCTCTGGCGTAATGCGTTCGCGCCCGAGGGCAGCCTCGTTGCTACCGCTGGTGCTGGGTACGGAACCTGTCGCCGGTGGGGCTGGTGGTGAGCTGGCCGAGGAGCTGGACCTAGCTTCGCTCTAAGTTGCCGATATCGCTCGTGTTGACGTCTAGACGACCGGTCATGTAAAAACTTTTTCGGCTGATCATGGCGTG
>CBJNAR010000353.1:0-4982 GCA_966434075.1 uncultured bacterium | reverse complement strand
CGGGCGACCCGGCGTTCCTGCACGCGCTGTGGAACAACGTCTTCTTCGCGCTCATGGTCATCCCGCTGCAGACCGGGCTGGGGTTGCTGCTGGCGCTGCTCGTCAACCAGCGCATGGCCGGGCGTAACTTCTTCCGCACCGCCTATTACAGCCCGGTCGTCACCTCGATGGTGGTTATTTCGATTGTCTGGACCTTCCTCTACGAGAAGAACGTCGGACTGATGAACCAGTTTCTACGCTCGCTCTCGTTTGGGCAACTGGGACCGGTGGACTGGCTGGGCAACCCCGGCATCGCCATGTGGGCGATCATCTTGATGTCCGTGTGGCAAGGGGTGGGATTTCAGATGGTGCTGTTCCTGGCCGGGTTGCAGGGCATCCCCGATTACCTCTATGAGGCCGCCAGCATCGACGGGGCCAACCCCTGGCAGCAGTTCATCCATGTTACCATCCCCGGCCTGCGCAACGTGGCGGTGTTCATCATCGTCACCATCACCATTGCCGCGTTCCAGTTGTTCACCCAGGTGTACGTCATGACCAACGGCGGCCCGAACGACGCCACCACCACCGTGACCTTCCAAATGGTGCAGAAGGGGTTCCGCGAGCAAGATATCGCCTACGCCTCGGCCATCGCGGTCATCTTCTTCTTGATCATCCTCGTCATCTCGCTGATTCAGCGGCGCGTGCTGCGCACGCAGGAGGGTTAAGCCATGGCAACCCAAAGCATCTCCCCCACGACGGACGTTGTGCCCGGCCCTCAGACTGTCGCGCGCCCCACGCTGCGCAACGGGTTGACGACAGCGCTGCGCTATGCGATCAACATCGTGCTGCTCTTCATTTTCGTGTTCCCGATCGTGTTCATGATCATGTCGTCGTTCAAAACGAAGGACGCCATTTTTGCCGACATGCGCTCGTTCCGCGCGTTCCTGCCGGTGGGCGATCTGTCGTGGGACAACTACACGGCGGTCTTCACCCAGAGCAAGTTCCTGGTCTTCCTGTTCAACTCAATCGGCATCTCGATCGTCACCATCGCGCTCGGGTTGTTAGTCAACAGCCTGGCGGCCTACGCCTTGTCACGGCTGCAATGGCGCGGGCAGCGACTGGTGCTGACGCTCATCATCGCCACGCTGATCATCCCCGGCGAGGTCGTTATGATCCCGCTCCTGTTGCTGGTCAGTCGCCTGCCGAACCTGAGTTTCGACCAGGGTATTGCGATCACTCAGGGATGGCTCAACACCTACCAGGTGCTGATCATCCCGTTCATCACCAGCGCCTACGCGATCTTCCTCTTCTACCAGTTCTTCCAGGACATCCCGCGCGAGCTAGACGAAGCGGCGCTGGTGGACGGGGCCAATCGCTGGCAGATCTACCGCCACGTCATCCTGCCCAACTCGCAGCCGGTGTTCGCGACGGTGGCGATCCTGACCTTCCAGGGCAGTTGGAACATGTTCCTCTGGCCCATCATGACGATCCAGAGCGAGAACCTGCGCCCGGTGATGCTCGGCATGCAGTACTTCTTCCAGCAGAACACCCAATGGGGCGCGGTGATGGCCTACGCCACCCTCGTCACGCTGCCGGTGCTGTTGCTCTTCCTGGCGTTCCAGGGTGCCTTTGTCAAGAGCATTGCCACCACGGGCCTTAAAGGCTAATCCCGCGCCGCGCGGAGTGTGGGTCGCCGCAGACCCACGCTCTGCCGGCGGTCAAAGGGCGGAAAGAAGACTCTCATGCAACCTGACGACGTCACCAACCATATCCTGACCTCCGGCGACCCCGCCTCTGCCGAACAGGTCGGGCCGATTCACGATCCCCAGCGGCCCCGCTTTCACTTGATGCCGCCGGCCAACTGGATGAACGATCCCAACGGGCTGATCCACTGGCAGGGCACCTACCACCTGTTCTACCAGTACAACCCGAACGGCCCGTTCTGGGGCACGATCCAATGGGGCCACGCCATCAGCCCGGATCTGGTGCATTGGACCCATCTCCCGGTGGCCCTGGCGCCCACGCCCGGATCGTATGACGCGGACGGCTGCTTTTCCGGCTGCGCGGTCGACCATGACGGCGTGCCGACCATCATCTACACCGGTGTCCGCGACGGGCAGCAAAGCACGTGCGTGGCGGTGGGCGATGCCGATCTGCGCACCTGGCGCAAATACCCCGGCAACCCCGTGATCGCCGCGCCGCCCGCCGGCCTGGATGTCCTCGGCTTCCGCGATCATTCGGTCTGGCGCGAGGGCGACATCTGGTACCAGGTGATCGGGTCGGGCATCCGGGGCCGGGGCGGGGCCGCCCTGCTCTACCGCTCGCCGGACCTGTTGCAGTGGGAGTATCTGCATCCGCTCCTGGTGGGGGACCGGGCTCAAACCGAGCCGGTCTGGACCGGGGGGATGTGGGAATGCCCCGACTTCTTCGCGCTGGGCGACCGGCATGTGCTGGTGGTGTCGGTATGGGACGACGAGCGCCTCTACTACCCGGTCTACTTCACCGGTGTCTACGCAAATCATCACTTTACGCCGGACTCGGCGCAGCGGCTGGATTTCGGGGCCAGCTTCTACGCGCCGCAATCGATGTGGGATGCGCAGGGCCGGCGCATCATGTGGGGCTGGCTGCGCGAAGAGCGGGATGTCGCGGCGCAGTTGGCGGCGGGCTGGGCAGGCGTGATGTCGCTGCCGCGCATCCTCGCCCTGCGGCCCGACGGCACGCTCGACATCCGCCCGGCGCCGGAACTGGCGCGGCTGCGGGGCCGGCGCTATCATTTACAGGATCGCGATCTCCTGCCGGATTCGCCGGTCGATCTGCCGGAGGCGCGCGGCGACTGCCTGGAGATCGTCGCCGAGTTTGCGGTGGATGGCGCGACCGAGGTGGGGTTGCTGCTGCGGCGCGCGCCGCAGCAGGAGGAACAAACCTGCATTTACTATGACAGCCTGAGCCGGCAGGTCGTGGTGGACGCCAGCCGGGCCAGTTTGAGCGCCGCCGCGCATAGCGGCGAGGCGCGCGGGCCGCTAGCAGTGACCCAAGGCGAGACAGTGCGGCTCCATATTTTCCTGGACCGCTCGGTGGTGGAGGTGTTCGCCAACGAGCAGACCTGCATCACCGAGCGCATCTACCCCACGCGCCTCGACAGCCTCGGCATCGCGCTGTTCGCCCGCGGCGGCCCCGCCCGCCTGACAGCGCTGGATGTGTGGGACATGGCGGCGATCTAGCAGGGGAACCAAGCTATCATGCTGCTTGGCGCGTCTCGTTACCCTTGTCACTCTTCGCTGCGCTCAGAGTCTCGCCGCTTGGGATATGAGACGAGATTCTTCGCTGCGCTCAGAATGACAAGGCTGCCTGCCGCCCGCCCGGCTCACCCCGTTCGCCGCCGCGGGCGCGACGATCACTCGCCGTGGGCTTTCGGCGCGCCCGGTTCAGGGCGGATGATCGAATATCGGCCCTGCGATGCATTGCTTTTGCGGCCCGCCCGGTGTATGATAATACGCAAACCCGGCCTTTCTTTCATCCGGCGTTCGCCTCGAACGATCCGCGCGATCTGGCCTGACCGGGAGTGGGGCAACCAAGGGAGCAAGCGTGCGCGCCGGCGGCTCTGCCCGTGCGCACTCATCTCCAGTAGCGGCGCGGCCACCGGCACCCGCGGGGCAGTACACCGTGGGGCTACCCTACCGTGCGGGCCTGGCCCGCGCGCACCCGGCGACCGATCGGTTTTTAGCGGACGGAGGAGAAATCACGATGAAAAAGCTTGGGTTCCTACTGTTGCTCGCGGCGTGGGTCCTGGCGATGGTTCCCGGCGGCGCCGCGGTGGCGGCGGATAGCGTGACGGTGACGATGACTGCCCAGAACGGGTCGGGCGAAGACGGCACGGCCACCATCACGGCGGCCGGCGCGAACGCCGTCACGGTCGTGGTCAAGCTCTCGAACGGCACCGCGACCGCCCAACCGGCGCACATCCACACCGGGAGTTGCGCCAACCTCGACCCCGCGCCTAAGTACCCGCTGACCAACGTGGTGAACGGCGAATCGACGACGACCGTGCCCGTCGCGCTGTCCGCCATCACCACCGGCGGCTTCGCCGTGAACGTCCACAAGTCGGCGGCCGAGGTCAGCACCTACGTGTCCTGCGGCGACATCCCGGTCATGAGCACGACGGGCGGGACGACCCTGCCGAAGAGCGGCAACGGCGACGAGATGCTGCTGCTGGCCGGGCTGGCGCTGCTGGCTCTCACGCTGATGGGCGCGGGCCTGCGCCTGGCGGGGCGGCGCGCCTAGAACGGCACGCGGCCCGGTTTCCCGGCAACGACCGGGGCTGCCACGGTCCAGTGGCAGCCCCGGTTTGTTTTGTCCGCGGGATTGGCGCGGCAGCGCCCGCCGGTCAGGGCATCGCCACCGCCAGCACGGCTTCGGCGCGGTGGATCAGGTCGGTGGTGCGCCCGGCCCAGTCGCCGCGGAACAGGGGCACGCGGTGGACGGTCATTTTCACCAGCACGAGGGTCTCATAGAGCCGGGCGCGCTGCAGGTCGCCCGCGGCCAGGGTCGCCGCGTAGCCGCCCAGGAAGTGGGCCTGCGCCTGCTCCACGCCGGGCACGGCGTTCGCCGCGTACCACCATTGCAGGTCGGCCAGGAACTTGCCCACGTCGAGCGCCGGCTCGGCCAGCCCGCAGGTGTCGAAGTCGATCAGCGTGAGGCCGTCCGCCGTGACCCACAGGTGGTCGGCCTTGAAATCGCCGTGCACGAAGGTCGTGGGCTGCGGGTCGAGGCGGGCGTGCAACGCCTGGGTGCGGTCGAGCATGGCCCCGATACTCGCCCCCACGGCGGGCAAGAGGGCCGTCACGTGCTCGGCGGCGCGGGCGATGGCGCGGATCTCCTTGGCGAAATCGTGTGCCTCCAGCCCGGCCAGGGCCGGGACCGGCGCGGCGTGCAGCGCGCGCAAGGCCGCCCCGGCGTTGTGCAGATACATGGCAGTGCGCGCGTCGGGGTGCTGAAGTTGCGCG
>CBJNAR010000352.1:0-4984 GCA_966434075.1 uncultured bacterium | reverse complement strand
GAGCGTTTCCGCCACAATGCCCACCAGCGTGGCCGGGGTTTCGGCCCAGGCCGCGGCGTGGGTGGCGCCCATGCCGCCCGCGCCAAGGATACCCACTCTCATTTGATCGCCCCCGAAGTGAGTCCCCGCAGCAACTGGCGGGAGAAGACCAGGTACAACAACAGAATCGGCACCATCGCCAGGGTCAGCGCGGCCAGCACGGCGTTCCAGTCGCTGACGAACTGGCCCAGGAACTGCTGCACGCCCAGCGTCACCGTGGCCGTGCCCTCGCTCGGCGCCAGGATCAGCGGGAACCACAGGTCGTTCCAGATGGGGATCATGGTGAAGATGCCGATGGCGCCGATGGCCGGACGCACCAGCGGCAACACCAGCCAGAAGATGCGGTACTCGCTGGCCCCGTCGATGCGCGCCGCCTGTTTCAGCTCGCTGGGCACCTGCAACATGAACTGCCGCAAAATGAAGATCGCCAGCGGCAGGCCCTGGGCGATGTAGACCAGGATCAGCGCGACCAGCGTGTTCACCAGGTTCATCTGCACGATCAGCCGCAGCAGGCTCACGGTGCCCAGCCGGATGGGGATCATGATGCCCAGCGACAGGTAAAGCCCCACCAGCGCATTGCCGGGGAAGGGGTACTCCGCCAGCGCGAAGGCCGCCATCGCCCCGAAGAACAGGATCAGCACCAGCGCCGCGAGGGTGACGATGAAGCTGTTGGCGAAGTACTGGATGAAGCTGGCCCGCTCAAACACCGTCGTATAGCCGACCGGGTCGAACGTGCCGGGCAGCGGCGGGCGATAGGGCACGCTGAAGATGGCCTGGCGGCTCTTGAACGAGTTGATCACTACCAGCACCACCGGGAACAGCGCGATCACCGTGTAGGTCAGCAAGATCACATGGGGCACGATCTGCCCGGCGATCCGGCTGAGCCCCGGCAGGGCCATACTGCGGCGGGCGGGTTCCTGGAGTACCTCGGTTCTTTCCATACCGTTCGCCTTTCCCCTGAATTTCGCTTCTGTAGGGGCCGGTTTCAAACCGGCCGGCGCCGGGCCTGACGCGCTAAAACTCGTACGTCTGGATGCGGCGCAGCCAGGCAAAATAGAGCGCCACGCCGAACAGGATGATCAAGAACATCATCGTGGACACGGTCGCGCCCATGGTCGGGTTGCCGAGTTGCAACTGGAAGCCGAAGAAGGTGCGATAGAACAGGGTGCCCATAATGTCGGTGGCGAAGTTGGGTCCGGCCAGGGCGCCCTTCACGGTATAGATCAGGTCGAAAGCGTTGAAGTTGCCCACAAAGGTCAGGATGGTGACGATACCGACCATCGGCAGGAGCAGCGGGAACTTTACGCGCCAGAAGATGGCCCAGGGACTCGCCCCGTCCACGCGCGCCGCCTCGGTCAGTTCCTCGGGGATGCCGATGAGCGCGGTATAGAACAGCATCATCGGGATGCCCACGAACTGCCAGACCGAGATCAGCGAGATGGTGATCAGCGCGGTCTGGGGCAGGCCGAGCCACGGTTGGAACCACTCCGGGTGGCCGACCGCCTTCAACAGCCCCGACGCGATGCCCCACAGCGGGTTGAGGATCAACTGCCAGATAAAGCCGATCAGTACCACCGAGAGCAGGGTGGGCGTGAAGATCAGCGTGCGATAGACCGAGCGCGCCCGCCCGCCCCGGCTGAGCAGGGTCGCCAGCAACAGCGCCACCGGGTTCTGGACCAGCATATTGATGATAAAGAAGACCACGTTGTTCTGGAAGGCGTTCCAGAAGCGCGGCGCCCATTCGGAATCGGTCAGCAGGCGCACATAGTTCTGGAAGCCGGAGAAGCTTTCGACATTGCGCGCATCTTGTGTGAAAAAGCTGAGCCGCAGCGAGTCGATCAGCGGGTAGATCATGAAGACGGTATAGATCAGCACCGCCGGGGCCAGAAAGACCACAATGTGCCAGGGGAACGGCTTTTTGTGCGGTACGGCCGGCTGCATAACGCCCTCCTGCTTGCGATTTGCGGCGGGGGCGCCCGGAGGCTCAAGCCTCCGGCTACCCTTACGAAGGCCGCCTGCGCGGCCTGGGATCGTAGCCCGCGCAGGCGGGCTTTGTAAACGTAGCCCGCCCCTTTAGGGGCCGGGTGGGGCCGCTACCTCGTGCCCGCTGGGGGAGCCGGGCATCGGCGCGGTTAGCGACCGCCGGGTTACATGGCTCGCAAGCCGCGTCGCGCCCGATGCCCCCTCCCCGTGGCGGGGTGCCTGCGTGGGGCGCGTGCCCACGCGCCCCCTACATTACACGATATACGCCCGCGTGTCCTGCCGGGCAACCTCTCCCCCGGCCCCTCCCCGCCACGGCGAGGGGAGCGGGCGTTCCCCCCCTTCCCGCTCCGGGAAGGGGGGTTGGGGGGTTAGGCCCGGCGCTACTGCTGCGCGGGCTTATACCACTTGTCCAGCCCGGCCTGGGCTTCCTGGCCGGCCTGCTCAGGCGTGACGGTGCCGTTGATCACCGCGGCGCTCAGGCGCCACAACTCGTTCTCCAGGTTCGGCTCGCCGCGCGAGAGGATCTGGTACGAGTTGCGGATGGTCGACTTGCTGGTGGCGCGCCAGCTCAGGAACTGCTGGGCCAGCGGGTCCTTCAGCTCGACCTTGTGGTTCGACAGGCTGAAGAAGCCGGGCAGCGCGTTGCTGTAGAGCGTGGCGAACTCGGGCGTGGTCAGCCATTGCAGGAAGGTGCGCGCCTCGGCCTGGTGCTTGCTGGCCGCGTTCAGGCCCATGGCGATGTCGGTGTGGTCGCTGATGTAGCGGGTGTCGCCGGCCTTCTGCACGGGCGGCGGGAAGGCGCCCATCTTGAACTTGGCCTGCTCGTTGAACAGCGCGATCTCCCACGACCCGGCGGGGTAGATGGCCGCGCGGCCCAGGGTGAACATGCTCTGCGAGTCGGCGTACTTCTGCGCCTCGAAGCCCGGCGGCATGTACGGCTTCCAGGCGGCCAGCGCCTTGAACGTGTCCACATAGGCCGGATCGGTGAACTTCTGCTTGCCGGCGATCAGCGCCAGGCGGCCTTCCTCGCCGTGCCAGTAATTGGGGCCGATGTTCTGGAAGCCCATCGTGGCGGCTTCCCACTGCTCGGCGGTGCCCATCGCCAGCGGGATGTAGGTGCCGTCCTTCTTGATCGCGTCCAGCACGGCCATGAACTGGTCCACCGTCTCCGGCGGTTTGAGGCCGAGCTTGTCGAAGGCCTCCTGGTTGTAGATGAAGCCGTGGATGACCGAAGCCATCGGCACGCAGAACACGGTCTTGCCGTCGTCGGTGATCCAGGCGCTCTTCGCCACGTCGCCGAAGTTCTCCAGGCCGGGCAGGTCGTTCAGCCCGGCCAGTTTGCCCTGCTGGAACAGCGCCAGCGAGGCGTCGAACGGGCGGCAACTGATCAGGTCGCCGGCGGTGCCGCCGGTCAGCTTGGTGTTCAGCGCGGCGTTATACTCGGTCGGGGCGGTGGGGGCGAAGACGACATGGATGTTGGGGTTCTTGGCCTCGAACGCCGGAATGATCGTGTCCGACCAGATCTTCAGGTCGTCGTTGCGCCAGCTTTCGATAGTCAGCGTCACTTTGTCGCCGGACGCCGGGGGCTGCGCCGCCGTGGTCGGCGCGGTGGCCGTGGTCGGCTGCGCGGCGGGGGCCACGGCGGTCGGCGTGGCGGCTTCCCCGCCGCACGCGGCCAGCAACAAGATCATGATGCTCAGCATGCTGAGCAGCCCTAGTTTGCGCATTCTCTCTCCTCCTCGTTAATGGTAGCCTGTAACCCGGCTGATCGCGATACCTGGAACCGATGGACGAGCGTGTGCGGTCGAATCCCTCCTCCCCATCCCCGGCGGGGCAACGGACGGGCGGCGCTGCCGCACCCTGGGCACGGACGGCGAGGCGGCCAGGACTTTGTTAATCCGATGGACTAACAAAGTTCAGTATAGCACGGCCCGCAAAACCTTGTCAATAGGTCCCGGCTAACCTCTTTCCCGGCCCCACCCCGCCGCGGGGAGGGGAGTCTGCTGTTTCCCCCTTCCCGCTCCGGGAAGGGGGCAGGGGGTTAGGCCCGCCGCCACTACTCGTATACCAGGCACCCGCGCTGTTCCAGGGCCGGCAGCCAGGCCGGGCGGGCTGCAAGCTGGTTCCAGCGCAGGTCGAGCTTGGTCAGGTGCGGCAGGGTGCCCAGGCCCGCCGGGAGCGCGCGCAAGCGGTTGTTGCGCAGGTCGAGAAACGTGAGCCCGGCCAGCCGCCCCACGGACTCCGGCAGCGCCGTCAGCCGATTGTTGCGCAGATCGAGATGCGCCAGCCGGGTCAAGTAGCCCAGCGACTCCGGCAGGGCCGCCAGCACATTGTCCGCCAGGTGCAACTCACGGAGATCGGCCAGCCGGCCCAGCGCCTCGGGTAGCGTGACCAGGGCGTTATTATACACCCGCAACTCAATGAGCCCCGTTAACTTGCCGATCTGCTCGGGCAGCGCCGTGAACCGGTTATGCGTGAGGTTCAGGTAGCGCAGTTCGCGCAGATTCGCCAGCGACCGGGGCAACGTCGCCAGCCGGTTGTCGCTCAGATAAAGGAAGCCGCTCAGATGGGGCAGTTCGCCCAGGGCGTCGGGCAGCGCCGCCAACTGGTTGTGCCCCGCGTCGAGCGTATGCAGCCAGGTCAGATTGCCGATGCCTTCGGGTAGCTCGGTCAGGCCGTTTTCGGCCAGGTTCAACACCTCCAGCCCGGTGAGCCCCCAGAACGCCGCCGGTAGCGCGGTCAGCCGATTGTGCCCCAGGCTCAGATCGGTCAGCCCGGCCAACCGGCCCAGCCCGGCGGGCACGGCGGTCAGGTAGTTGCCGTAGAGGTTCAACGTCCGCAGGTGCGCCAGCCGCGCGATGCTGGCGGGCAGCGCCGCCAGCGCGTTCGCGTTGAGATAAAGTGCTTCGAGCCGCTCCAGGTCGCCCTGGATCAGGTCGCTGGACAGCAGCGCCTCACGAGC
>CBJNAR010000351.1:0-4985 GCA_966434075.1 uncultured bacterium | reverse complement strand
CCTGTTCGCCCAAGAAGGAGATCCCGCGTGACTACGCAAGTTGATCCGGCGGTGGCTGAGACCGGCCGGCCCTCGTCCACTGTGCTGCACGACCGCCGCGCGAAGCTGCTGGCGGCGCTGGCCGACCAGAACCTCGACGCTTTCCTGGTAACGCACCCGCACAACCGCCGCTACCTGAGCGGCTTCACCGGCGAGGATATGCCCCCGCTCGACACGGCGGGCGTGTTGCTGGTCACGCCGCAAGAGGCCATCCTGCTCACCGACTCGCGCTTCGACATCCAGGCCGCCGGCGAATTCGCGGGCGGCACGGTGCGCGTGCGCGGCCCGCGCCTGATCGAGAGCCTGGCCGAGCAGATCCGGGGGTTGGGCGTGCACCGGCTCGGCTTCGAGGCCCAGCATCTGCTGTACAGCCACTACGAAGACCTGCGCAAGGCGCTGCCCGCGGTCGAACTGGTGCCGACGCGCGGCCTGATCGACAAGCAGCGCACCGTGAAGGACGACGCCGAACTGGCGCTGCTGCGCCACGCGGTGGCGATCTCCGACCAGGCTTTCGACGAGGTGAGCGCGCAGATCCAGCCGGGCATGACCGAGAAGCAGGTGGCGCGGATGATCGAGGCGCGCATGATCGAGTTGGGCGCGGAAGGCCCGGCCTTTAGCACCATCGTCGCCTCCGGCCCGAACGCGGCCATGCCCCACGCGATCCCCGGCGACCGGGCCATCGGGGAGGGCGAGCCGATTGTCATCGACATGGGCGCGCGCTACCACGGGTATAATTCGGACATGACACGCACCATTGTCCTGGGCGAGCCGGACGCACGGTTCAAGGAGATCTATAATATCGTCCTGCGCGCGCACCTGGACTCCGAGGCGGCGGCCCGCAGCGGCGTGTCGGGCGTGGCGGTGGACGCCGCCGCGCGCGAGGTGATCAAGGCGGCGGGCTACGGCGATAACTTCGGCCACGGCACCGGCCACGGCATCGGCCTGGAGGTGCATGAGGGGCCCCGCGCGGCGGCGGCCTCGACCGACGAGTCGCTGGATGCCGGCGTGGTGATCAGCATCGAGCCGGGCATTTACCTGCCGGGGTGGGGCGGGGTACGCATCGAGGACCTGGTGCTGCTGGGGCCGGACGGCGCCGAAGTGCTGACCCAGGCCCGCAAGCACGGCTATTACGACTAGGAGGCGCCACGGCGCATGATCACGACGGGGGAACTGAAAAAGAGCCTTGTGCTCGTGCTGGATGGTGAGCTATATCGGGTGCTTGATTACCAGCACGTCAAGCAGGGGCGGGGTAGCGCGATGGTCCGCATCACGTTGCGCAACCTGCGCACCGGCGCCACCACCGAGCGCACCTTCCCCGCGGGCAGCAAGTTCGAGGACGTGGAACTCGACCGCGCCGTGGTGCAATACCAGTACGCCGACGGCGACACGTATCATTTCATGGACACGGCCAGCTACGACCAGATCACCCTGACGGCCAAGGAACTGGGCGCAGCCCGTAACTACCTGCGCGAACAGGACACCATCGACCTGCTCTCCCACGAGGGCAAGGCTATCGACGTGGAACTGCCCACGGCGGTGGTGCTCGAAGTCGCCTGGACCGAGCCGGGGGTGCGCGGCGATACCGCCACCGCCGCCAATAAGCCGGCGACCATGGACACGGGCCTGGTGGTGAACGTGCCCCTGTTCGTCAACATCGGTGACAAGATTAAAGTGGACACCCGCACCGGCGGGTATATCGAGCGAGTGTGAGCAAGTGGTAGGATCCCGCTTTCCCTTCCGAGACCCCAACCGCCGGGACGATTTGCCCGGCAACCGCCCCGACCGGTCGCGCGACGACATGGCGGGCAACCGGCTGGACGCCCCGCCCGGCAACCGGGCCGACCGGCCCCGCGACGACATGGCGGGCAACCGGCTGGACCGCTCGCGTGACGAGGCTTCCGGCAACCGGCTGGACCGCCCGCGCGACCAGAGCGCCGCGAACCGCCGCCGGCCCGAGCGCCCGCGCGAGGAGGTCGCCGAGCCGGCGCCCGCCGCGGCGCCCGGCGTGGATCTGTCCACGCTGACCGGCGAGGTCGAGACGCTGATCCGGCTGATGACCTCGACCGATGTCAACGAGTTGCAGATCGAGAGCGGCGGCCTCAAGCTGCTGATCCGGCGCGGCCACGACAATGCCCCCGCCGCCGCCCAGGCGCCCGTGTTGATGGTGCCGCCCGCGCTGCCGTCCGCCGCGCCCGCTCCCGCAGAAGCGCCCGCCGCACCGGCCAAACCGGCTGCTGCCGCTGCCCCGCCCGCGGCGCCGCTCCCCGCACCCGGCGCACACGGCCACCCGGCGGCGCCCGTCCTCGGCCCCGGCGAGCACCTGGTTAGCTCGCCAATGGTCGGCACCTTCTACGCCGCGCCCGCCCCGCAGGAACCGCCCTACGTGGTCGAAGGCGCTGAGGTGGTGGTGGGCCAGACGGTGGGCATCGTCGAGGCGATGAAGATGATGAACCCCATCGAGGCCGAGGTGGCCGGGCGGGTGACCCGCATCCTGGTGCGCGATGCCCAGGGCGTGGAGTACGGCCAGCCGCTCATGGTGATCGCCGAAAGTTAGGACCGCGTGCAAATCTTCGCCGTCGGCGAACTGGTTTCTTACCTCAAAGAGCTGTTCGAGGTCAACGACGCGCTGCAAGACTGCTGGGTGGCCGGCGAGATCGGCAACTGTAGCCAGTCGCCGTCGGGGCATTACTACTTCACGCTCAAGGAACCCAACGCGCAGATCAAGTGCGTGCTGTTCCGCAGCCACGCGGGCTGGCAGACGGTGCGCCCGGCCAACGGCCTGGCCGTGCTGGTGCATGGCCGCGTGACCATGTACGAGGCGAGCGGCTCGGTGCAGATCATGGTCGATCTGGTCGAGTTGCAGGGGCAGGGCGCCGCGGCGCTGGAGTTCGAGCGGCTGAAAGAGCGGCTGGACGCCGAGGGGCTGTTCGCCGTCGAGCGCAAGCGCCCGCTGCCCGCCCACCCGCGCCGCATCGGCATCGTCACCTCGCCGGGCGCCGCCGCTTTCCAGGACATCCTCAAGGTGCTGGGCCGTCGCTACCCCCTGGCCCAGGTGGTGCTGTCGGCGACGCTGGTCCAGGGCGACCAGGCGCCCGCCCAGATCGTCGCCGCGCTGCAACGGCTCACTGCCCTACGTGACGAGCGGGCGGTGGATGTGATTATCCTGGCCCGCGGCGGCGGCGCGCCCGAAGAACTGGCCGCCTTCAACGACGAGCGCGTGGCCCGCGCCGTCTATGCCTCACTTGTGCCGGTCGTGACCGGTGTGGGCCACGAGACCGATACGACCATCGTGGACTACGTGGCCGACCTGCGCGCGCCGACGCCCTCCGCCGCCGCCGAACTGGTGGCGCCCGATATCCGCGAACTAATCGACGACGTGGAAGCCCTGCGCCAGGAGCTCTGGGATTTGATGAACGGCTGCCTGGAGCAGGCGGCGGGCGACCTGGCCGAGCAGCGCGCCGTGCTGGCCCGCCATTCGCCACGCGCCCAGGTGGAACAGCAGCGCCAGCGCCTCGACAGCCTGGCCGAGGCGGCCCGCCTGCACCTGAGCCATCGCCTGGCCCTGCAACGCGCCGGCCTGACCACGCAGCAGGCCCGCCTGCAAGCCCTGGCCCCCACGGCGATCCTGACCCGCGGCTACGTCATCGCGCGCAACCGGCGCACGGGCCACGTCGCCGCCTCCATCGCCGACATCGCCGGCGGCGACATCCTCGATCTCCAGTTCCGCGACGGCACCGTGCCGGTCCGCGCCGGGCATCCCAAGCCGCCGCAGCCCTGACGCCGAGGGCTTGTCACTCTGAGCGGAGCGAAGAGTCTCGTCGCTTGCGGCTATGAGACGGAGATTCTTCGCTGCGCTCAGAATGACAAGGGCGAGGCGACGGCTGGCGAGGCATTGTCACTCTGAGCGCAGCGAAGAGTCTCGTCTTTTGGGCGACGCGACGGAGATTCTTCGCTGCGCTCAGAATGACGGATCTGGCGGATCAGCAGGCGGCGATGAGGTCGTCCAGCAGCAGCCCGCCCGGCGTGTCGTCGGTCAGGCGGTCGCAGACGTAGTCGCGCAGGGGGTCATAGTCGCGCCCGTCGATGGCGCCCGCGGGGCCGTAGACGTGGATCGAGATGGCGGGGCGCAGGCTGCGGTTGCTCACCCGGTGGACGCCGCCCGCATACGGCAGCAGGGTGGACAGGCCGTCGTCCGGCGTCCAGAGGCGGCGCCAGTCGGCGCGCAGGTGGGCTTCGTCGGCGCGGGCGCCGTCGTCGAGCCGCAGGTAGCGCTCTTCGCGCAACGTGCCCGCCACCGGGCCGAAGATGCCCCAGCACGAATGGTCGTGGATCTGTGTCTGTGCGCCCGCGGGCCACACAAAGACCTGGAGCGAGTAGGCCCCGCCCGGCGCCTCGTAGCGCCGCGCCACATACGGGCCTTCGGCCTGGACTTCGCCCAGGATGGGCCAGATCTGCGCCATCAGGAATTCGCGATCTTGCGTCAGGTGGGCCAGCACGGCGCGGCCTTCGCGCACGGCCAGCGGCGCGGGCAGATCCACCAGTTGGGCCAGTTCGCGGGTGACGCGGGCCAGGGTGCGTTGCCACGGTTGCGCTTTGATGATGCCCGGCAGGCTCGTCTGATCGATAAGGCCCCGATTTACTGTTGCGACCATGAGAAATAACCTCCCTACTCTACGCGCTCGCTGTTGAGTTGTAGCGCGATGCCTTTGCAGCGGCCTCCCGTCGTGGCCTGCCGGAGAGTGCGGTCCGTGCCCGGTGTCTCCTGCGTCTCATCTCTACTGTATCCCTGGCATTTGCTCACTCACCAGATCAAAAAATGTTCACTGTGTACCCACTTTGCGCCATTTTGCCGGGCAATTGCTCACGATCTGACTATACGACGACGGAGAGGCCCGCACATCGGGGGAATTATGTATCGTGCGGAGGGATACAAAGCGCCGAAGGAC
>CBJNAR010000350.1:0-5015 GCA_966434075.1 uncultured bacterium | reverse complement strand
CGGAGCGCCGCCCGACATTGTTTTGCCGGCGGAATTGGTCGTCCGCCATTCGTGCGGCTGCGCGCCCCCCGCGCCGCCCGCCCCCGGCGGCGGGGAGGACGCCGGCAGCCTGAGCGCCCAGCCGCCGGCTTAGCCGGCCATCTCGCTTCCGCCCAACGTCCTCATCCTACCTGCGACTCCGATTTACCTGACACTGTGCGTTGTGAACGGGTGTGGAACGATCGCATTGTATGTCGCACTCCTCCGCCCCTCCCGTTGGTTCCCGCCCATATGGTAACCGCCTTGCCCGCATGGGCCACGCCAGAAAGGAGACCTTGCCGACCCTGAAGAACGTGTGGCGTGGGGCACGCCGTGCCGGGTCGCCGGTGGCGACGACCGCGGCTATTCCTATTCACGCGAACAGGTGCGAGATTCATAGGAGGAGAGCGAATGAAGACCAAGCTGTTTAGCTGCATCGCGGTCTTTACTGTGTTTTCCCTGCTGCTGGCAGGGTGCGGCACAGAAACCGCGACAAACACGCCCGTCGCGGCTCCCACCAACACCACCGCTGCTGCAAGTGCCCCGACCAATACGACCGCTCCGGCGGCGCCCACCGACACGACGGCGCCCGCGGCGCCCGCCGCCACGAATACGACCGCCCCGGCGGCGCCCGCCGCGACCAATACGACCGCCCCGGCAGCCAGCGGTGGCGGCAGCAACCAGTTCGCCGGGGTCACGGTGAATGTGCTGACGTTCACAGGCCCGCAGATCGCCGAGCCGTTGCAGCGTCGCGCGCCCGATTTCGCCGCGCTCACCGGCGCCAAGATCAACGTCATCACCATCCCCATGGCCGATCTCTATCAGAAGATCTTAACCGACCTCGCCACCAAGACCAACAGCTATCAGGCGTTCGTCTTTGACCCGCAGTGGCTGGGCGACTTCGTCACGCCCGGCTACCTCGAAGACATTACCGATCGGGTGAAAGCCGACACCGCCTTGCAGTGGGATGACGTCGGCCCCTTCTTCCGTGATTTCAGCGCCACCTACCAGGGCCGCACCTATACCATTCCGCTCGACGGCGACTTCCACATGATTTACTATCGCAGCGACCTGCTTGCTAAGGACGGGCTCCAACCGCCCGCCACCTGGGACGATTATCTGGCTATCGCCAAGAAGTACCAGGGGCAGGATCTCAACGGCGACGGCACGCCCGATTACGGCTCCTGCATCTCGATGAAGCGCAACGCGCAAGCGTACTGGTTCATCATGTCGGTGGCCGGCGCCTACTTGCAGAGCAAGGGCACCAACCAGGGCGCCTTCTTCGATACCGACACCATGAAACCGCTGACCAACAACGACGCCTTCGCCAAGGCCCTCGACACGTACAAGGCCATGCTGCAATATGCCCCGCCCGATCAACTCAACCTGGACGTGGGCGACACGCGCGGCCTGTTCACCTCGGGCCGCTGCGCGCTCTCCATGGACTGGGGCGACATCGGCACGCTGGCAATCGATCCCAAGACCAGCAAGGTGCAGGACAAAGTGGGCGCCGCGATCTTGCCGGGATCGAAAGAAGTGCTGGACCGCGCCACGGGTAAGCTGGTGCCCTGCGACGCGACGACTTGCCCCTACGCCACCAATGGCGTCAACCATGCGCCGTATGCCGCCTTCGGAGGCTGGTCCGGGGCGATCAACGCGGCGGATGACCCCAAGGTCAAGGACGCAGCCTATGCCTTCCTCTCGTACATGAGCCAGCCCAAGCAATCGGGGGAGGACGTGACGCTGGGCAAGACCGGCTTCAACCCCTACCGCCTCTCGCACTTCCAGAACCTGGATCTGTGGGAGAAGGCGGGCATGAGCGAGGCGGCGGCGAAGCTGTACCTGGGCGCCATCCAGGACAGCTTGAACAGCCCGAACATGGTGCTGGACCTGCGGGTGCCCAACTCGAACCAGTATCAAGGCGTGATCCTGGACAAAGCCGTGTCGCAGTTCCTGGCGGGGGAGATCGGCCGCGACGAGGCCATGCAACAGATCACCGACGGCTGGGAAGAAACGACCAACCAGGCGGGCCGCGATAAGCAACTGGCCGCGTATAAAGCCAGCCTGGGCGTGCAACGGTAACTCGATGCAATTAGAGCAACAACAGGCGCAAGACTCGGCCCGCCCTGGGCCGAGTCTTGAGGCCCCCGCCGGCATCGACACGCAGACCTACGCGATCACCTCGCGGGCCGAGCGGCTGGCCCGCGCGAGCTTTATCTGGCCGGCGTTGCTGGTGGTGCTGTTCCTGTCGATCTTCCCGCTGCTGGTATCGCTCTACCTGTCGCTGTCCCACCTGCAGTTTGTGAAGGGCGGGTTCGAGATCAACTTCATCGGCCTGAACAACTACCGGACGCTGTTGTTGGGCAGCGAGCGCACCCACCTGCTGGGGTTCCTGCGCCCGCCCGCGCTGCTCGAATGGCTGGTGTTCGGGGCCGGCGTGGTGTTGCTCGGCTGGTGGCTGATCCGCTACCTGCGCGGGGGGCAAACCTCGGTGGGTGGGCTGATCGGCCGCGCGCTGATCGCGCTGCTGGGCATCGCGGCGCTCTGGCTGGTGATCGGCGACCTGGCGCCCGGCGGGCGGCCCGGCTCGCTGGTGGTCACGATCATCTACGTCGTGGTAGGGATCGCGCTGCAATACCTGCTGGGCCTCGGCCTGGCCGCGCTGACCACGCAACGCCTGCCGGGCCGGCGCTTCTTCCGCGTCGTCTTCTTGCTGCCGATGATGATCACCCCCGTCGGCGTGGCCTACATGTTCCGCATGCTGACCGATACCGGCAAGGGACCGTTCCAACCGATTTGGAAGGCGCTGGGCTTGACGAACTTCTCCTGGGTCAACGATCCCTGGGGCGCCCGTGCCGCCGTGATCATCGGCGATGTCTGGCAGTGGACGCCCTTCATGTTCATCGTGTTGCTGGCGGCGCTCGAAGGCCAGGCCACGGAACCGATCGAGGCGGCGCTGGTGGACGGGGCCAATCGCTGGCAGATCTTCCGCTACATCACCTGGCCGGCTATCGTGCCGGTCAGCACCACGTTGATCCTGATCCGCATGATCGAGGGCTTCAAGATCGTCGATCTGCCGAACATCTTGACCAACGGCGGGCCGGGCACGGCCACCGAATCGCTTACGCTCCATTCCTATATCGCCTGGCGCACGCTGGATCTGGGCGGCTCGGCTGCGGTCGCCTACATCCTGCTGTTCGTGGTGACGGTGGTCGGGGTGTCGTACGTCAACCTGACCCGGCACCGGGAGGAGGCCGCCCGATGATGCGTAACCTGCTGCAACGCCGTTCGCAGCTTGACCCCTCCCCGGTGACGATGGTGGTGTCCTATCTGCTGCTGGGGTTGTGGGCGCTGGTCGTCCTGTTCCCGCTGTACTGGCTCGTGGTTACGTCGTTCAAGACGCCCATCGAGGTGGACAGCGGGCCCTTCTACCTGCCGTACGTCGATTTTCAGCCCACGCTGGACGCCTGGCAGTATATCTTCGGCACCGTCTGGAACGATACGCTGCGGCCCTACATCAACACGGTCGTGGTCGGCCTGAGCAGCGCCACGCTCGCGCTAGTCCTCGGATCGACCGCCGCCTATGCCCTGGTGCGCTTCCAGTACCAGCCCCGGCTGGGCGCCATCGGGCTGTTTATCGGCTGCGTGCTGCTGGGCACCGCGGCCATCATTGCCGGGGTGCCCTGGCAGATCGCCGTCTTGTCCGCGCTCGCATGCTTCGTGCTGTTGCTGCAAACCATCGGGCGGCGCTTCAAGCGCGCGCTGGGCAACAACGACATCGCCTTCTGGCTGATCTCGCAGCGCATGTTGCCGCCGGTCGCGGTGGTGATCCCGGTCTACGTGCTGTTCCAGCGCTTCGGCCTGCTGGACACCCAGGCGGCCCTGATCATCACCTACGTGGCGACCAACCTGCCCATCGTGGTCTGGCTGATGCGCGACTACTTCCAGACCATCCCGGTGGAGTTGGAGGAGTGCGCGGCCATCGACGGCGCGTCCACCTACCGCATCTTCTGGTCGATTGTGCTGCCCATCGCCGTGCCGGGACTGGTCGCCACGTTCCTGTTTGTGCTGGTCTTCGCCTGGAACGAATACTTGCTGGCCCTGTTCCTGTCCAACGCCAACGCGCAGACGATGCCGCTGACGGTGGCGGCGCAAAACGCGACGCGCGGGCCGCAGTGGTGGTATATGTCGGTGCTGATCCTGATCATGATCATCCCGGTCATCGCCATGGCCGTGGTATTGGAGCGGTACATATCGCGCGGCTTACTGGTCGGCGCCGTGAAGGGCTAGCGTGGGGTGCAAGGGGGGATGCGGAATGACCTGGGAATACCACACGACACGGGATGACGCGAGCCTGGCGACCCTGGGGTTGCAGGGCTGGGAACTGGTGGCCGTGCTGCCGGGGAAGGGGCAGGAGGCCAGCCCGACTTATTACTTCAAGCGCCCGGCCCCGGACCTGCGCGAGGAGGTGACGGGGGCGCAAAAGCGGCGCTACTATGTCCAACTGGGCCATGCCTTGCCTGACGCCGAGGAGGTAAAGGATTGAAAAAAGGCGGTATCCTGCACCCGGAGATCTGCAAACTGCTGGCCGCGGCGGGCCACACCGACTACATCACCATCTGCGATCGGGGCTTTCCAGTGCCCGAAGGCCCCAGCCGGATCGACCTGGCGCTGGTGGACAATATTCCGACCGTGCTGGACGTGCTGCGGGCCGTGGCCGCCGAATGGACGCTTGACCGGGTGATCATCGCGCAGGAGATGACCGAGGTCAGCCCCCAGCATGTTGAGGCGATCCGGGCCATTGTGGGCGACGTGCCGCTCGACGTGCGCCCCCACCTGGAGTTGAAGCACCTGTCGCGCACGGCCAGGGGCACCATCCGCACGGGGGACACGACGCCCTGGGGCAACATCCTGATCGTTTCGGGCTGAGGAGAGGAGCAGATGCATGGCAGAAGACGGGGCGCGCGCGCTGGAGCGGATCACGCCGGAGGCGATTG
>CBJNAR010000349.1:0-5034 GCA_966434075.1 uncultured bacterium | reverse complement strand
GGAGTTGGGGGTCGACTACTTCATGCTCGGCTGCGGCGGCTTCCCGGAGCTGACCACGCTGGAGATGCTGGTCCACGAGGTGCTGCCCGCGCTCAATCGGGGGCGGTAGGGCCAACATGCCGGTCCGCGCCTATGGGATAGCGGCAAAGTAGTGCGAGATCCGGCGCTGCCGGCGCGGGTGGCTTGGCCTGCTATTTGCTCTAAAAATGGGAGCGACCGCGTTGTTTAGCGGGGCGAAAGGAGGTCCAGTATGCCACCTAGAGGTGTCAAGGAAGGCAGTAAACGCGATCGTCAATACGAGCATATCAAGGACTCCTATGAAGATCGCGGGGTTTCCGCAAAAGAAGCTGAGGAACGGGCCGCGCGCACCGTGAACAAGGACCGCCGCGAAGCTGGAGAAACCAGGAAGGACAAGGACTAAGTACGCTGCGGCCGGTATGGCGCCGCGGAAAGGAGCAATCCCCATGTCTGAGCAGAAATGCGCTAATTGTGGCATGCCCAAGAGCGAGTGGCAAGGCAACAACGGCCAGGGCATTACCCTGGGCGATAAGACCTATTGCTGCCAGGGCTGCGCTATCGGCACCGGGTGTACCTGCAAGTAAGCCCGGCGCGCCCAGGGCGCACCCATTTGCAACGAACGGCGGGCCGCCCGGCCCGCCGCTTCTTGTTTTCTAGGGCGTGCCGGCGTTGCGGGGCAGGCCGTGCAGCGGGATCGTGACGTGGAAGACCGCCCCGGCGCCCACCTCGCTTTCGGCCCACACCCGCCCGCCGTGCATCTCCACGATCTGGCGCACGATGGGCAGCCCCAGGCCCGTGCCCTGGATATGCCGGTTGGCCGCCGATTCGATCCGCGCGTAGCGCTCGAAAATCGTCTCCAGCGCCTCGGCGGGGATACCCAGCCCATGGTCGCGCACTTCGACATGGGCCAGCGGCCCCTCGACGCGGCTGGTAACCAACACCTCGCCACCGTCCGGTGAGTACTTGACCGCGTTATGCAGCAGGTTGGTCAGGACCTGCACTAGCTTGTCCTGGTCGCCCTCGAAGATGGGCAGCGCGGGGTCCAGATCCACGGCCAGCGTGTGGCCCGGCGCGTTGGGGCGCATGAGCTCGACCACGTCGCGGATCACGCCGTTGAGATCGGTCGCCTGCCGGTGCAGCGTCATGCGGCCCGACTCCATCCGTTCGAGGTCGAGCAGGTCGTTGATCATGCGGTTGAGCCGCACCGCTTCGGTGTTGATGTCGCCGGCGTATTCCTTGATTTCGTCCGGGTCGATTTCCTCGTCGCGCAGCATTTCGCTGAAGCCCTGGATCACGGTGAGCGGGGTGCGAAACTCGTGGCTGACAATCGACACGAAATCGCTCTTGGCCTGGTTGAGTTCGGCCAGTTGCCGGTTGGCGGCCTGTTGGGCCGCCAGCGAGGCGGCCAGGGCCTCCTGGGCCTGCTTGCGCGTGGTGATGTCCTCGATCACGCTGATGACGAACTGCGGCTCACCCGCTTCCGTGCGTACCAGCGACGCGGTGCGCCGGGCCCAGAGCACGCTGCCGTCCCTGCGGATATAGCGCTGCTCGACCTGGTAGCTGTCGCGCTGCCCGGCGAGCAACTCCGCATGGAGCCGGCCTTCCATGCCCGTGTCCTGGGATGCCAGCTTGCCCAACTCCTGGTCGCTGTAGCCCAGCATCTCCTGGAGCGCCCGGTTGCTCTCGATCACGGCGCCGCTGAGATCGGTCAGGGCGATGCCCATGGCGGCGCTGTCGAAAATGGCGTGGAAGCGCCGCTCGCTGGTGCGCAGCGCCTCGTCCACCTGCTTGCGCCCGGTCAGGTTGCTGACGACGCCGATGGTGCCGGCGACGGCGCCGGCCACCCGGCGCGGGGCGAGCGTCACGAGCGCGTGGATGGGCGGGCCGTCATCGCGCTTCAGGCGGGTTTCAAAGATGGTGAGGCCCTCCGGCGGTCGGCCCGTCTGGGGGTCGTGCAGCAAATCGTCGGGGGCGAAGGTCACGTCGCGCGCCGACCGACCGATCAAGGCGGGCTCCGCAGTGCCCAACATCCGCGCGAAGGCCCGGTTCACGTATTCAAAGCGCCCGGCGGGGTCCGCCGTGTACAGCCCCTGGCCCATCGTGTTCATCACTTGCAGGGCGAATTCGCGCTGCTGTTGCAGTTCTTGCTCCAGCCGGGCGCGGGCGGCCTGGTCCCGGTCCCGTTCGACAGCTGCGCCTAGCAGATGGGCCAGCACTTCCAGCAACTGGGTGTCCGCCGGGGCGAACGGGCGCGGCTGCGGATCCAGCGTCCAGAGGGTGCCGTAGACACTGCCGCCGGCGAGGCGCACCGGCACGCCGATGTAGCTGCGCACCCCGGCAATGGGCGCGGGCGGGCCGCCGTCCCGGGCCGGGTGAGCATCGGTATCGGCCACGGCGAACGGGGCGTGCGGCGCGGCGCCTGCCTCCAGAGGCAGGATGGTGCCGGGCGCCGGGCCGGCGCCGGGCGTGGCGTGATAGGCGGCCACCACCTCCGCCTGGTTCTGCTCCGGCAGCAGGCGAGTGAGGAGACTGCATGACATCCCCAGTTGCTCCGCCGCCGCGCGCAGAATGGAGTCGATGGTTTCCTGAGGGGCGGCAACGCCACGGGCGGCCAGCGCGGCCAGCGCGCGCAGGTAGGGCGACTCGGTCGCGGCTAGAGGAACGGGCGGATCGTAATGCGCCATCGATAGTTTCTCTCCTGGCCGGGGCAGGCCGGCGCGGCTGCGCACGGGTGGCTGGGGGCGCGGAAACCGGCGCCCTGCCCATCTGCTCCGAGGTTTGTGCGATCAATGTTGCGCCCAGCGCTGTGCCGTGCCCGGCAACATGCTGCCGCGGGGACGCGCCGGTGTCCCGACCAGCCGTTTGCCGCGGGCACCACTATGCTGTGGGGGCTGCCGCTGCCGGCAGGCGGTGACCCGGTCTGTGCTGCTACTGGGATAATACCTAATTCATGGGGTCGCTGTCTAGCCGGGCGCCCAACCAACCTAACCCCCCTGCCCCCCTTCCCGCCGCGGGAAGGGGAGAGACGATGAGTTATCGTCGGGCGGCCGCTGCCGCTGCGCGGTTGCTATACCTGCGCCGGGCTGGTCTCCTCCAGGAACCGGCGGACCACCTGGAGAAACTTGGCCGGTTCCTCGATGAAGGGGAAATGGCGCGAGTGCGCGAACATCTCCAGCCGGGCGTGGGGAATGGCTTGCGCGGTGGCGGCGGCCATAGCGACCGTGGGCATATCGCTCGCCCCGGCGATGACCAGCGTGGGCACCCGGATCTCACCCAGCCGATCCGCCACGTCGAACGCGGCCAGCGTGCCCGTCACGCGGAACTCCGACTCCTCGCCCCACATGGTGCGGTAGACATCGTAGGCGATTTTGGCGAACGTGTCTTGCAGATAGTCGGGCGGCGGCACGCTGATGAAGACCGGCTCGTAGGCGCGGTCCAGTGCCGCCTGGTATTCGGCGGGGTAGGTATCGCCGGCTGCGTAGGGGCCCTCGCGCTCGTAGCGATCATAAATCGCCTGCGTTTCGGGCGGCATGGCCGCGCGCATGCGGGCGAGCGCGGCGTTGCAGTCGGCGATAGAGGAGAAGGTATCGGCCAGGATCAGCCGGGTGACGTGCTGCGGATACTTCAGCACATAGGCTTGCGCCAGCATGCCGCCCCAGGAATGCCCCAGCACCCCGCACGGCCCCAGTTGCAGGGCATCGCGCAGGTTCTCGACATCCTCCACGTTCGCGTCGATGGTGTAGCCCGCGGGGTCCACCCGGTCCGACTTGCCGGTGCCCCGCTGATCGAAGAAGACCAGCGTGGCGTAAGGCGCCAGGGCGCGCAGTTCCAGCAGATAATCGTGCGGGAAGCCGGGGCCGCCGTTCAGCAAGAGCAGCGGGTCGCCCTGCCCGACCATCTCGTAGTAGAGCCGCACCCCGTTCGAGTAGATATACCCTGTCTCCATGGATCGCTTCGCCCTCCTCGCTAATGGTCGGCCCGGCGCCGGTTGGCCCGGCTGCGGCGACCGGGATCCTCTGTATTATAGACGATCGGGCCGGGCTGTGGCGTCCGTCTGTCGGGATCATCCTACATTTGTCGTCCCGGCGCACGCAGCGAAGCGGGTCGTGGTCACAGACTTGCTAGTACGGACCGTGTCGTGAGGTCCTGCCGCGAGGCCCCGGCAAATCAACAGGAGGGGAAACGCGATGCGACCGATCAACGAGCAGGTTGTCGTCATCACGGGCGCGTCCTCCGGCATTGGCCGGGAGACGGCTTTGCAGTTCGGGCAGCGCGGCGCCTCGGTGGTGCTAGCCGCGCGCAATCTGGTCGCGCTGGACCTCTACCCCAACCGCAAACGGTTGCTGTGGACCGCCGCCACGTTCGGCCTGGTGGCGCTCATCCGGCGCGCCGGGCGCTAGAGGCCGCCCATGCAGATGCTGACCTGCGGCTCGATCCCGCCGGGGGATGGGCCGGGCGTGGAGGACGGTATCAACCCCGATATTCTCACGCTCTACGGCCCGCCGTTCGACCTCACATCCGATATGCTGTTCGTCGCGGCGTTCGCGCCCGCCGGGCCGCTGCGGCGCGCCTTTCCGGGCGTGCCGTTTCTGGCCGTGGCGGGCCGGATCCCGCTGCTGATGTGGTTCAGCCGCATCCAAGAGGCGTGTTTTCGCGATGCCGCCGGGAAACGCCGCTGCCTGGGCGGGCCGGAGAGCGTGCTCTACAACGAGCTCAACGTGATCGCCCTGCTGCGCCGCCCGGCGGTGTTCGTTCCCGGCATCTATGCCACCAGCCCGCTGACCATCCGCCTGGGCCACCGCTACGGCATGCCCAAGCAGCCCACGACGATGGGCCTGGCGACGACGCGACGCCAGATCGCCTCGCGGGTGATCGACGGGCGGCGGCGGAGTTTCGTGCGGGCGCGGTTGCTGGGATCGGGGCGGGGGTTGGCGGCGCTGGTCTCGCGGTTCTGGCCGTGGTGGAGCTGGCCGGCGCGGTTCCCCGACGGACGCCAGGTGCGCGCCCGGATCGTGG